>DATEZM010000318.1:0-3204 GCA_035255625.1 Rhizomicrobium sp.
GTTGTCGGGTGCTATGATGCAAGCGAAGCGTCTCTTGCCGAAGCGCGCCTCGCCCCAGCCGATCGCGGCGCGCACCGCTTCCGTCGCGTAGCCGTTGCCCTGTGCCGGCTTATCGAACGCCCAGCCCATCTCCGGCAGTCCTTCCAGCGACGGCTTCATGTCGCGCTTCACATCGAGGAAGCCTGCTTCGCCGATGCGTGCACCCGTGCCCTTCTCATGCACCGACCAGAAGCCGAATCCCGTCAGCGCCCAATGGCCGAAGGCGCGCATGAACTTGGCCCACGCCTCCTCCTCCGTCAGCGGCGCGCCCGAGACGAACCGCGTGACTTCGGGATTGGCCCACATGCGGGCATAGGCGGGAAAGTCGTCGCGGCGATGGTCGCGCAGGATCAGGCGTTCGGTCTCGAGAACGGGAATGTCCATTTAGCTCACGGCATGGAATTCGCCGCTGGCGCGGTCGAGGATTTCGAGCTTGCCGTCGGCGATACCGAACCGCGCGCCGTGCAGCGCGAGCCTTCCCGCGACGACGCGCTCGGCGACGAAGGGAAAGCTCATCAGATTTTCGAGCGACAGCCGCACGCAATCGCGTTCCATCGCGACATGGCGCGCCGCGGTGTCGTGGATATGCGCGGAGTGGACGCGTGCGGGTTCGAGCAGCGCGATCCAGTTGCCGATGAAGGGCACGCCCTCGGACAGGCGCGGATCGAGCGCCGCCGCGATGCCGCCGCACTGGGCGTGGCCGAGAACCAGGATCCGCTTCACCTGGAGCTGCAGGACGGCGAAGGCGAGCGCGGCGCTGGTGCCGTGATAGCCGCTGTCGGTCTCGAAGGGCGGCACGATGCCCGCGACATTGCGCACCACGAAGAGCTCACCGGGCGCGGCACTGAAGATCGTAGCCGGGTCGGCCCGGGAATCGCTGCAAGAGATGACCAGCGTCTCGGGGTTCTGCCCCCGGCGCGCCAGTTCCGCATAGAGCGCGTGCTCGGCCGGCCAGCGGCCGGCGCGGAAAGCGCGGTAACCCTCGATCAGACGATCCATGCGCCGCTTATAACGCAGCAGAGGGGAAAATCACCCCACCTGTCGAAAGCCATTCGCACAGGATTCCCTTGGCGCCAAACCAAAGCTGCGGGACGAATTTGCGAGCGCTCTGGTTGTGGCCGAATATCCCGCACAGACGCACTTCTTCAGCAGGAGCAAATCATGGCAGACGAGTGGAGACGGCGCGAGTTCGGCGCTTTGCTGGCGGGCGCGGGGCTTGCCGCGGGCCTTGGTAAAACGGCGCGCGCCAGCGAACCGCATGAAAACGAGGGGCTGACCTCCAGCGCCGAAGCGATCCATCAGGAAATCGATTTCGACGTGCCACGCGCGCGAGTCTATGGCGTGCTTCTCGATGCCAAGGCGTTCTACGGCGTCGTCAAGCTCGGCCGCGCGTACAAGTCGAATGCGCTACCGGATATACCGGCTTCGATCGATCCAACCGAGGGCGGCGCATTCGCGCTGTTCGGCGGCTTCATCCAGGGGCGCAACGTCGAGCTCGTGCCCGGCAAGCGCATCGTCCAGGCGTGGCGCGAAGAGAGCTGGGACAAGGGCGCGTATTCGCTGGTGCGTTTCGCGTTCGAGGATCGCAGCGCCGGTTGCCGGATCGTCTTCGACCACACCGGCTTTCCCAAAGGCGCCGGCGGACATCTGTCGAGCGGCTGGTACGCGGATTATTGGGATCCGATGCGGGCGTATTTGGCAGTGCCAGGTTAGCCAGCGTCAACTGAGCGGCATTGGGCCGAAAACTGAGAGTATGAAGGCCCAGAGGCCGGCCAGCACGAGCGCGTTCCACCACGTCGCCCGCACAAAGATCAGCGAGAGGCTCAACAGGCATTCGGTCGCATTGCCGAAGACAGCCCAGAGACCGCCGCGCACCACCGTCGCGTCGAAGCCAGCCTCCCAGAAGCCAACCAACCAGCTGCACAGATTGAGCGCGTGCAGGACAGCGGCAAATCCCCAGAGACGATACCGGTTCTGCGTGTAATAACGGTTCAGATCGACGCCGGGCTCGCCGACCTCGTCGGGCAGCGCCGCCGCGCACATCAGGTACAGCAGAGCGAAGGCCGCCGCGAGCGGAAGCCATGACAGGATCGTGTGATGACCGGGATCGTTCCGCCGGATCCACAGGAACCAGAACTCGCAGAGCGTGAACGTCGCCGCATAGCCGGCCGTGAGCGGCGCCATCCAGCCCCAGCGCACGCGCGATCCGGCTTCCACGAGTTTGTGAACGCTGCCGAGAATATTGGCGAGGGCCAAGCCGACAATGATGCCGAAATAGATCGCCTGGTATTCAAAATAAGTCACGGACAGCCCCGAACGAAAATTCAATACGACTTAGGCAATCCCAGCACATTCTCGCCGATGAATGAAAGAATGAGCTGTTCGCTCACGGGCGCGAGGCGCGGGATCATGCTTTCGCGGAGCAGTCTCTCGATCTGGTATTCCTTCGCATAGCCCATGCCGCCATGGGCCATCATCGCCTTGGTGCAGGTGTCGAAGGCGGCGCGCGCGCCGAGAAATTTCGCGGCATTGGCTTCAGCGCCGCAGGGCTGCTTCGCATCGTAGAGCGCGGCGGCGCGCAGGGTGAGCCACCAGGCGCTTTCCAGATAGGTCCAGCATTCGGCGAGCGGATGCTGGACGCCCTGGTTCTGGCCGATGGGACGGCCGAACACGACGCGCTCCTTGGCATAGCGTGCGGCGCGGTCGAGCGCGTCGCGGCCTAAGCCGATGGCTTCGGCAGCAATCAGGATGCGTTCGGGGTTCAGGCTGTCGAGCAGGTAGCGGAAGCCCTTGCCTTCCTCGCCGATGCGATCTTCATCGGGCACGAAGAGATCGTCGATGAAGACCGTGTTCGAATCGACGCCGGCGCGGCCCATCTTGGGGATGCGGCGGACCTCGACCTTCGACCGGTCGAGATCGGTGTAGAACAGCGTCATGCCGTCGGTCGGCTTCTTGCCGTCTTCCTTCTTCGCGGTGCGCGCGAGGATGAGGATCTTGTCGGCTTCCTGCGCCGTGGTCGTCCAGATCTTGCGACCCCTCATCACGTAGCCGTCGTTTGTGCGGCGCGCGAAGGTCTCGATGCTGGTGGTGTCGAGACCGGCATTGGGTTCGGTGACGGCGAAGCAGGCCTTCTCCTCGCCCTTGATCAGCGGCGGCAGGATTCGC
>DATEZM010000319.1:0-16482 GCA_035255625.1 Rhizomicrobium sp.
GAGATCGAAATGCTCGAGCTCCTCCAGCGAGGGAACCTCGACACGGCGACCGTCGCGCACCGCCTCGCAGGGGTTGCAATATTCATTGATCAACCCGTCAGTCGACCAGGTGAGATTGTATTTGAGCGCGTTGTGCGGATAGACCGGCAGCGCGCCGACGCGCATCTGCACATCGCGCAGACTGTCAAACTTCCTGGCGAGATCGTAGGCGACGATCGAGATGAAGCCGGGCGCCAGGCCGCATTGCGGAATAAACGCAGTGTCCGCGCCGACGGCGAGTTTCTTGATGGCGCGGGTCGACTCCACGTCTTCGGTGAGATCGAGATAATGCGCGCCGGCGCGCTTGGCGGCTTCGGCGACGGCGGATGTCAGGTGATAGGGCGTGGCGGACAGTACGATGTCGTGACCCTTCACCTCGCGTTCGAAGGTCTCGGCATTGCCGATCTCGACGGCGCGCGTCGTGACATTGCCCTTCGGCATACGCGAGAGTGCCGCGGCGTCACGGTCGACCACGGTGACGCGATAGTCGCCAGTAGCGGACAGGAGTGCGCTGATCGCGACCCCGATCTTGCCCCCACCAACCAGAAGAACGTTTTTCATAACCTTGCCTCCATCGCCCGGAGATAGTGGAGGACAAAGTTGACGATGCGCAGGCGGCAAAGCGCCGGAGCTTGCAATCGCTTCCGGCGAATCGCAGGATAGTCCGGCGATCTGCCGGGACCGGACCATGCGCGACTCCGACAGCAAACTGCTGGCCCTATTGCGGGCCAATGCGCGCGAGCCGACCGCGTCGCTGGCACGCAAGCTGGGACTGGCGCGTTCCACCGTGCAGGAGCGCATCGCGCGACTGGAGCGCGAGGGTGCGATCAAGGGTTACACCGTCCGCCTTTCCGACGCCGCCGAAATGGGCAAGCTGCGCGCCGTGGTGATGATCGAGACCGATCCCAAACGCGCCGATCGCGTTGCGTTGGAATTGAGGAAAATGCCCGAGGTGCGCTCGCTGTCGGCGGTGGCGGGGACGTTCGATCTGATCGCGACAGTCGAGGCCGAGACCACCATGCGCATCGACGCCCTTCTCGACCGCATCGGCAAGACCACCGGCGTGGCGCGCACTGTGTCATCCATTGTCCTTTCCGAGAAGTTCAACCGGTAGGCGGCCGTCTCTGTTTCGCCCCGTTGCCCACGTGATATCGTCCGCGGCGCAGCGGGGACCCGAATGGCAGACGCCGACAAGCCGCTAGGACGCGTGGCGCGGTTCATCGAGCGCGTGCGGCGGCCCAGCCGCGAGCATGTCGAGAAGTTGAAGGAGCGGGTGCCGTACTGGTTCGTGGCGCTGGTCCTGTTCGGCTTCGCCGTGCTTCAGATCGCGCTCAACCCGTTCGGCTTCTCCGACCTGACGCAGCGCTACACGCAGGACATCTCCAACCTGCTGGTGACCGGACCGTATCTCTATCCGACGACCGGGCGCGATCAGGTGACGGTGGCACTGGTCGATGAAGAGACATTGCACATGATGCAAATGCCATGGCCGTGGACCTACGGCATGCATGCGCGCGCGCTCAACGCCTTGCTCGCCTATAAGCCGAAGGCGGTGATCGTCGACTTTCTGTTCATCGACATGCGGCCCGACCCTTCAATCAGCGATCTGGCCGACGCCATCAGGCGCTATCAGCGGGCGCGCATCCCGATCTATTTCGAGGGCGGCAGCAAATTGTCCTACGGTGAGGCACCGGTCCGGCCCGAGATTGCGGCGACAGGCGTGCCGATTCTCAGCCCCGATACCGAGATCTATGACGGCGTGGTGCGGCAATATCCGACGTCGGGCGCGTGCTTCGGGCGCAGGGCGGCGGCGAATGGCAAGTGCCTGTCGCTCGCGCTGCAAGCGTACAACGACCTTTATCCCGAACATCCGCTGGAGCCCATGCAGGGCGAGATGGAACTGGTGTGGGGCACACGAACGGCGCCGTTCAACGAGAAATTCAGCGCGCAGCCCTGCAACGCCGACGCATCGTTCGGTATGCGCATCTATCGCGCCTTCTTCGACAAGCAGACCGCGATGGGGCGCTGCCCCTACAATGCAGAAGTGCCGATGCAGGCGGTGATGACCGACGACGGCTCGGACCGGGACCTTGCCAAACTCATTCCCGGGCATGTCGTATTTTACGGTGGCGGGTTGGAAGGGGCCCAGGACAAGTCATTCTCGCCGGTCAACGGCCTGCAACCGGGTGTCTTCGTGCATGCCATGGCGCTCGACAATCTCATCACCTTCGAGGGACGGCCGGAGCAGAACGTGATGACCGTGGCGGGCATCACCATGTCGAACAATCCGGCGCAGGTCCTGGCGATCATTCCGATCATCCTGATCCTCGCCTTCATGCATATGCGGCGCCTGCGGCGGCGGCGGACGGCGGCGCACAGGGAACACAGCGCGGTGGTCGAGTGGTTCCTCGACAAGGGTGCCGAGAATCTGTGGCACTGGCTGGCATTTTTCCTCGCCCTGGGTGTCGGGCTGGCATTGGCGCGGCTCGCGGGACTGTCAGTCGCCAACTGGATCCAGGACGTCTTCATTTCTGTCGAACTTGCCGCCATGCTGCTGATCGGCGTGCCCGACTCACTCTGGGGTTATCTGCATCACGTCGCCGGCGGGGTTCCGCGCGACTGAGATTTGAGGAGACCGCATGATGAAAAAGCTCGTATTGCGAACTGCGCTGGCCAGCGCCTTCGTCCTGATCGCCGGACCGGCTTTTGCCGAGTCCACCGAGTGCGCCGCCCTGACCGGCGACGCCGTGCTTTCGGCGCGCACGCCGGAGGTCGACCTGTTCGATGCGCCCAACGGCAAGCGGATCAAGACGCTGGAGGACGACAAGTTCCCCAAATGCCTCGCGGTCATGAGCCGCGCGCCCAACATGATGCTGCAGGTGACGATCGACGGCGCGGCGGTGTGGGTGCCGCCCTACATGGTCAATTACCGGCTGAGCGGCAAGAAGCCTGCAATCTGCCGCAACCTCGCGATGGGCGGCGACGACACCAAGATCGGCGCGACCCGCGCACTGGGCGAGGACTGCCCGGACAAGACAAAAAAGGGCCAGCCATGAGACGCGTGCTCCTCGGCGGCATTGCCGCACTGTGCCTGTTTACCGCGCCGGCGTTGGCCGACGGCTATCCGCACGGCGGCAAGGCGATCGATCAGCTGAAGCCCGCCGCCGACTATACCGACCTGATGGGTGGGCGGACCCAGGCGCTGGGCATCATGCGAGCGCGCGCCAACGGCTTCGTGCCTTCGGCAGTGCTGCATGACTATATCCGCGGCGTGCTCGCAAAGCTGCTGCGCGGGTTGCCGCTGCCGCCGTCGTTCGACCCGGATGTGCGGGTGCTGGCGGCGCCGGAGTTCAGCGCCCTGTGCACGCCAGACGGCACGATCGTCATCACCATCGGACTCCTGGAGCAACTCGACAACGAGGATGAACTCGCTTTCGTGCTTGGCCATGAGGTGGCGCATGCAATCTATCGCCATCATGACAAGGACTGGCTCAAGAAATCGCAATACTTCGCGGTGATCAACGGCGCGGCGGTGCAGAACATCGCCGATGCGACGTCGCGGCTGGGCGTGCGCGGCGTCGGTAACACCAATATCGGCCGCGGACTGGACGTGGCGGCGCATCTGTCCAAGCTGAGCGCCAACGTGCTGGCGCCGCAGATGTCGCAGAACCAGGAAGACGCGGCGGACGCGCTGGGCTTCGACCTGATGGTACGCGCCGGCTACGATTCCGGCGCGGCGCTGGCGGTGCTCGACAAATTGGCGGAGCAGGAAGCCGAAGCCGCGGCGGCGGTGCGCGAGGCCAAGGACGCCGAGCATAACAACAAGACGGGCGGCGGCGGCATGCTTGGCAATGTCCTCGGCGCCCTCGGCAGCGCGGCGAGCGGCAACTGGGCCGATGTCGCGATCTTCGCATTCGACACGGCGGTCGACAACATGTCGGACGAGGCGGTCGCGCATCATCCGGCGCCGGAACGGCTGAAGCTGCTCGCGAGCTATCAGTTCAAGCAGTATCGCGACGCCCTGCCCGCGACACCGACGCCGCTGCCTTGGGCGGAAGGGACCAAGACCAAGGAAGGCCTGGCACTGACCGCGCTGCTGGCGCATTACGCGGCGGCGGAGAACGCGGCGGCCTACATCGCCGATTCGAGCCAGGGTAGCGCCGACAGCGCGCGCAGCGAGGTGACGCGGTCCTCGACCGCGCCAACAGCGGATCACGCCTACACCCAGTTCGTGGCGTTCGAATACTACGACCGCGATGGGCAGAAGCAGCTGTCGGAAGCGGCGCTGCAGCGCGCAGCCAACGGGCCGGAAGCGTCGTGGGAGATCTATTCGCGCTTGATCGATGTGAATGTGGCGCGCAACGACTGGGTGGGTGCCTTGAAGCTGATGGACCAGGCAGTGATCCGTTTCGAAAATTCGCCGGTGCTGTTGCCCAAGCATATCCAGCTGCTGGTGGGCGCTGGCAATCGCGGCGCGGCACAGGACCTGATGCCCAGGTGCAAGAGCTATGGCATCGATGAGCTGACCGATGCGTGCAAGAAGGCGCTGGGGTGAAAGAGCGTGCGTGCTTCGGCGCGGCTCAGGCGTTCTGGGTGCGTAGCGTGAAGCCGTCGCCGGTCAGCGCGGCGCGGATTTCGTTGGCGTGGTCCTGGTCGCGGGCTTCCACCACCATGCCGAGATAGGCCGACTTGACCGGCATGTCGGTCATCATGCGGTTGTGGCTGACTTCCAGGATATTGCCGCCAGCCTCGCCCACCAGGGTCGCGACACGCGCGAGCAGCCCGGGACGGTCCTCGATCTCGATTTCAAGCGATAGCAGCCGGCCCTCGCGCGACAACTCGCGCAGGATGACGTTGGAGAGCAGCCGCATGTCGATATTGCCGCCGGTGAGGATGATGCCTACGCGCCTGCCATGGAACAGCTGCTTGTTCTCAGTCACTGCGGCATAGGCTGCGGCGGCCGCGCCTTCGACAACGGTTTTCTCGATTTCAAGAAGTGCAGCGAGCGCCTGCTCGATCTGGGCCTCGTCGACGAGCAGGATGTCCTGGACGTGGGCGCGCACGATCTCTCGCGCGATCTTGCCGGGCTCCTTGACCGCGATGCCTTCGGCGATGGTCTGCCCGGCGGAGGGAAGATTCGCGTTCTTCATCGTGTCGTACATCGACGGATAAGCGCGGGTCTGCACGCCGAAGATCTGGATCGCGGGGTTGATCGCTTTGGCCGCGATCGCGACACCTGAAATCAATCCGCCGCCGCCGATGGGCACCACGAGCGTGTCGAGCGGCTCTTCCGCATCGGCCAGCATTTCGAGTGCAACGGTGCCCTGACCCGCGATGATCTTCTCGTCATCGTAGGGATGTACGAAGGTGAGGCCCTCCTCCTTCGCCGTGGCAAGCGCCTTGGCATAGGACTCGCTCAGCGTGGCGCCTTCGAGGATGACGCGGGCGCCGAAATCCTTGGTGTGCTTGACCTTGGTGAAGGGCGTGCCTTCCGGCATCACAATCGTGGCCGGAATGCCAAGTCGCCCGGCATGGTAGGCGACGCCCTGGGCATGATTGCCGGCCGACATGGCGGCGACGCCGCAACGGCGCTCTTCCTCCGACAGAGAGAGGAGCTTGTTCAAGGCACCGCGCTCCTTGAAGGAGGCGGTGTATTGCAGGTTCTCGAATTTTAGATGGATCTCGGCGCCGGCGATGCGCGACAGCGTCTCGGAATGGCGGGTGGGTGTGCGCTCGACAGCACCCTGGATGACTCGGGCGGCGGCGCGGACGTCGTCGATAGAGATGGTCACGGCGGCACCTCTTTGATGGGCTGGCTCGCGAGGCTGGTAGCAGCGGAGGGATTTGAACCCCCGACCAAGGGATTATGATTCCCCTGCTCTACCACTGAGCTACGCTGCCGGACCGGGCGGGCATGTAATGGGCGGGGTCCAAACCTGTCAAGGCAAGGCTGCTGACAGGATCGCGGGCGCGCCGCTGGCATATAATATGGTCCATGGCTCCGCGCACCCGAATGAAAAGACCAGCCAAATACGAACTCGTAAAGCGCATTGCGCTGGCCTTGCCGGAGGTGCGCGAGGAAGGCCATCGCCACGGCCCCTGGTTCAACACCGGCAAGCGGGTGTTCGCGCTTTATTGGGGCAGATCCGAGAGTTGGATGATCCGCCTGCCGGTCGATCACATCTTGATGCTGCGTGCGGTGGGAGCGCCCTTTCGGCCGATGAAGAACGGCTCGCCGTTCTGGATCTACATCGACGTCGAGCAGATGGATGCGGCGATGATCCGCGACTATCTGACCGCGGCGTGGAAGCACACCGCGCCAAAGAAGACTCGAGGCAGCAAGCATGAGCCTGAGGACGAAAAAGCCTTCGCGTAAGGCCACCAAACCGCCGCGAGAGGCGTTCATTCGGCGCGTTTCGCTGTCGCTGCCCGGTGCCAGCGAAACCTACTACAAGGGGCCACGCTTCGGCGTCGGCAAGAAGGCGTTCGTCCATGGCTGGACGAACGAGACGCTGTGGCTATTCAAGCTGCACCACGCGCAGGAGATGATGCTGTTCGACACGCGCCCCAAGACCTTCACGCCGATGCGCAGCGGCCTGATGCTGTGGTGCTATGCCGATGTGCGCCATCTGGAGACGGCGGAGTTACGCGACCTGATCGTCGCGGCCTGGCGGACGGTGGCGACAAAACGGTTGCAGGCTCAGTACGGCCAGCCCTGAACTTCGCCGAAGCAGATGAGATAGCCGTTGAGGTCGCGCACCAACATCTCGGTGCGGCCGTCTTCGAGCTCCGGCGGGTTGACGATATCGGCGCCGCGCGACTTCAGCTCATCGTGCAACGTGGTCACGTCCGAGACCCAGACATAGAGGTCGAGCGCCTCGTGGAGCTTGCTCGTATTTGTGATCGCGGCCGGTCGCGGCGCCTGGCGCAGCATCACGCGCGCAGTGTTGCGCTGCATGATGACGAAACCTGGTGGGTTGCCGAAATAGCGGCCGAGACTGAAGCCAAACATGTCGCGCCAATACTCGCCGCTCTTCACCACGTCGTCGACCAGCAGGAAGGGCGCGGCTTCCAGGAATACCGTGTTGGCCATAGGATTCCCCCATTCGGCCGAGCTAAGGCTCGGCCATCAAGCTTCCACTGTGTCTGCGATCACGGGTCTGTCGGCGGCCCGCACTTCCGCACGCGCGATCCAGCCACCACCGAGGACGCGGCTGCCGTCGTAGAAGACACAAGCTTGGCCGGGCGCCACGCTTTCTTCCGGAGAAAGGAGTTCGACCGTGGCCCGATCGTCGGAAAGCGGCGTGACGCGCGCCGGAACCGGCGGGCGGGTCGAGCGCACCTTCACGGCACAGTCGAACGCTTCGGCGCGGGGCGCGAGCCAGTTGATATTGTGGAGGTTGATGCTGCGCGTGGCGAGCGCTGCGCGCGGTCCAACAGTGACGCGCGCGTTGGCGGCATCGAGACCGACGACGAACAGCGGCCCGGCATTGCCCGAGAGGCCAAGGCCTTTGCGCTGGCCGACCGTGAAATGGATGACCCCGTCGTGACGGCCGATCAAACGGCCGCCAAGATCGACGATCTCGCCGGGCCGCGCCGCGTCCGGCTTCAGCTTCTCGACCACCGCTGCGTAATTGCCGTCGGGCACGAAACAGATGTCCTGGCTGTCCGGCTTGTCGGCAACAGCAAGACCGAACTCGGCCGCCAAGGCTCGGACGTCGCGCTTCGGCATATGGCCCAAGGGAGAGCGCAGATAGGAAAGCTGCGCCGGCGTGGTCGCAAAGAGGAAATAGCTCTGATCCCGACTGACATCGGTGGCGCTATGCAGTTCCGGCCCATCGGCGCCGGCAATGCGCTGCACATAATGACCGGTGATGAGCGCCGCAGCGCCCAGCTCGCGCGCGGTATCCAGCAGATCGGCAAACTTCACGCGTTCGTTGCAGCGCACGCAGGGAATCGGGGTCTCACCGCGGGCATAGGAGGCGGCAAAATCGGCGATGACACGCTCGCGGAACTTCTGCTCGTAGTCGAGCACGTAATGCGCAACGCCCAGCGCATCGGAAACGCGGCGCGCATCTTGGATATCCTGCCCCGCGCAGCATGTACCTTTGCGCTTCGCGGCGGACGCACTGTAAAGCTGCAACGTCACGCCTACGACGTCGTACCCCGCGCGCTTGGCGAGCGCGGCAGCGACGGACGAGTCCACGCCGCCGGACATTGCGGCGACCACACGGGCTCCCTTGGGCAGGTCGAGGTACATGCGCGGGGCTATAATCCGCCGCGCATCCGACGGCAAGTTTAGCCGGTCGGTGCCGGCAGGTAATTCAGGGGCGAAGCGCTGTTAAGCTGGGACGTCACCTGAAGCGCCGCTTGCAGTGCTGTCGGTCCCGGCCAAGTTGGCAGATTGCTGTGGGCGCGCGCAGTCGCGCGCTATCGCGACGGGGACCGGGCCAAGAACTTCGACATCCGTCTCGATCCCGAGGGAAAGGCCACGATTATCGGCACTCATCCTGCGCAGGCGGTCGCCGATGATCTTGATATCGGTAAAGTTCGAAGTGGAACCTTACGATTTCGTTTACCACGCCCTTTGGCAAAATCTTAGAGGCCGCACGGTTAGGTTGCGCATGGGTAGTGATGTTGGGAGTCCAGTTACATGGGCGAAGAACGAAAAGGACGCGTGAGCTATGTCATCGGGCCGGATGGCAGCCCGCTGACGCTCGCCGATCTTCCGCCGCCGGGAACGCGGCGCTGGGTCATCCGCCGCAAGGCGGAAGTCGTCGCTGCGGTGCGCGGCGGGCTCTTGAGCCTCGACGACGCCTGCAAGCGCTATACGCTGACAGTGGAGGAGTTTCTTGCCTGGCAGCGCGCGATCGACCGCTTCGGCATGCCGGGCCTGCGTGCCACGCGCGTGCAGCAGTATCGCAACTGACGTTGCGATATAAATTTCATACGTCGGAAGCCAGAATGAAGATGTCAACAGAGCATCAATTCCGGTTTCCCACTTCGATTTCTGATTTCCACCCGCTTCGGCGCGGCCTCCGTTAAGGCGAGATTCACCACGCGCGCGGCAATGTATGCCTGGCACGGCGCGCAGACGATCGGGCGCCGTGTCCGCAAACGGAGGGCCCGTTGCCGAAATTCATCAAGGCGATCGGCGCGGCGCGATTTGGCGCCGCCGTAGCACTCGCTGCCCGGCTATGACGGGGTCTTAAGCCATGCAGCTGCGCACATTCCATGCCAAAAACATGAAAGAGGCGCTCGCCAGCGTCCGCGCCGGCATGGGACCCGATGCTGTCATCATCGCATCGGAGAAAACGAAGGGCGGCGGAGTCATGGTACGCGCAGCCCTCGGCGTGACAGAAAACGAGCCAGAGCCGGCTGCTGTTGCTGAGCCGACGCCCGTCGCCGATTTTAGCGCACATTGTCGCGATGGGCTGTTGCGCCGCGCAGACGAAGCGGCGACCCGCGCCTCCTTCAGCCGCAGCGAGCTTTTTGCGGCGCTGAACCGCCATCGTGTGCCGGATCAGCTGGCGCATGCGCTGGCCGAAACCGCGGTAAAGGCACAACTCACCGACATGACGCTGGCGCTCGCTTTCGCGTTGGAAAAACGGTTCAAGATCCAGCCGCTCGACATCGGCGCGGCGACAGCAATTCTCCTCGTCGGGCCGAACGGCGCCGGCAAAACGGCGGTCGCCGCCAAGATCGCGGCCCATGCGAGACTCGAGGGGCGTCGCACCACTTTGATCGCCTCCGATTCCGGCGGCGCCGGGGCGGTGGCGCGGCTGGAGACCTTCGCACGCCACCTCGATTGCGCCCTGGCAGTCGCCGACAGCGCCGCACAAATCAAAGCGCTCGTTTCTGAGTGCGTCGCCAAGAAAACTTTTGCAATCGTCGATACCGCCGGTTTCGATCCGCGCAACTCCAAGGCGCGCACTGCCTTCTCCGCCCTGGCACAGATCGCCAAGCTCGAAACGTTTGGCGTGGTGGCCGCGTTGAACGACGCCGAAGATGTGGCAGAGATTGTTGAAGCACTGGCGGCGCTCGGCGCCAGCCGGCTGATCGTGACCCAAGTTGATCTCGCGCGGCGCGCCGGCGGGTTGATCGCGGCGGCGACGCAGGCTTTGCCGCTTGCGCACATTACGCGCACGCCCTTCGTCGCTGGGGACCTCGAGCAGCCGAGTTCGCTTTCGCTGGCCCGTCTTCTGCTCGACGAGCAACGAAGCGCACGATGAGCCCGCGTCGTTGACCGATTCCTACGCACTCGCGAAATTTTTGTTGCGCCGCACAACGACCCGCGTCGCATACCTGCTGGTGCTGAACACAACCGAAAGCCGGGCACTGCGGACGCGCTAACCGGTTTCCCCCGCGATTTCCTTAAGAGGCGCGCCAGAGTTCCTGGGTCACATTTCGTACGATGCGCGGATTTTGGAGGCCTGCACCCCGCAAAGCCCGCTCTGCGCGGTCTTTCCCCAGAGCCCAGCGGCCATAGCGATCCAGGCGATCGCACCGCGACTGCATGGACGAACGACCGCGCCGCTGGCCGCGGCGGCCCTGCGTTAACCTTACATCGTTCTTCGCGACAAATTCCCGCTGTCGAATTCGCGGTGGAATGGAACTGGTGTATGGTCTGTTAAGAGGTAGCGTAAAGGTCCGGGGCGACCAGCGCCGCCTGCGGGAAGCGTCTGTCAATCTGGGGGTCTCATGCCTGTTCTTATGGATATCTGGCACGCCATTCACGACGTCGTCACGTCTGCCGACGTGAAGACGCTGGCGATCATGGCGGTCATCGCGCTCGGCGCCGGCTATATGATGCAGAGTTTCGGCTCGGTCATCTCGACGACGGTTGTCGCGCTCATCGCCTTTGCACTGATCGAGTATGCGTTGGCGATCACCATCGGCAAACAGAACCCCGCGGGCTACGCGACGGCGGATTGGAATGCCTTCAAGGTCCTGCACCCGCTGACCGTGCTGGCTTATGGAATCATTTTCGGCGTGGCCATCGGAGTGGCGCATACCGCCAGGTCCGTCATCCTCGACCGATAGCTTAAGCGCGCCAGCCCTTTAGCACCGGCATGGACGTCACACGGCGAAGCAGTTAGCTTCGCCGAATGCTCGGTCTTTACATCGTCATCGCTATTGCCGTCGTGATCGGCCTGTGGGCGATCATGACCTATAACGGCCTCGTGTCACGCCGCGCCATGGTCGCGGAAGGTTGGAGCGGCATCGATGCGCAGCTCAAGCGCCGCGCCGATCTGATTCCCAACCTGGTCGAGACGGTCAAGGGTTATGCGACCCACGAGCGCACGACGTTCGACGAATTAGCGCAGCTGCGTAGTCAGGGAGGCAGCCAGGATCCAGCCCAACGGGCGCAGGCCGAACAGGCAATCACCGCGGCGATCGGAAAGGTAATGGCGGTGGCCGAGGCCTATCCGGAGCTGAAGGCGTCGGCGAATTTCCAGTCGTTGCAAACCGAGCTCGCCGATATCGAGGACCAGATCCAGCTGGCGCGACGCTACTACAACGGCGCGGTGCGCAACCTGAACGTCAGCGTGCAGCAATTCCCCTCAAACCTGATCGCCGGCATGACGGGCTTTACCGCGGCGCAATTCTTCCAGCTCGACAACCAGGCGGATCGTAACGCGCCGAAAGTCTCGTTCGCCTGATGCGGCGTTGCGTTCTCGCGCTGCTGATCACGCTGGTCTTTACCCCGGCTCTCGCCCAGCAATCGCGGACTGACGAGCCACTCCACAGCAGCCACTCCGCGCCGGCGACGCCGGATGTTTCGTCGCCTGCAGCCGCGGTCGATTCGCGCAGCGATGTCGAGCGCATCATCGCCTTCGACAGCGACATCACAGTGGCCCGCAACGGCACGATGACGGTGGTCGAGACCGTTCAGGTCCATGCCACGGGCGATGTCATCCGCCACGGCATCTATCGCGACTTCCCGACCGAGTACACCGACAAGAACGGCGCGCATGTGCACGTCCGCTTCGACGTGACCGGCGTGACGATGGACGGGCACAGCGAACCCTACGACACCGATTCAATCGACAATGGCGTGCGCGTAAAGATCGGCGACAAGGACACTCTGGTCGACACCGGCGACCACACCTATGTGCTCACCTACATGACGGCGCGCCAGGTTGGCTTCTTCGACAAATACGATGAGCTCTATTGGAACGTCACCGGCAACGGGTGGGTGCTACCGATCGACAAGGCTTCCGCCACGGTGCACCTGCCCAAGGGCGCAAGCATTGTGCAAAACGCGGTCTATACCGGCTCGCAGGGTTCGACGGACAGGAACGCGTCCGCCGATCCGCTCTCCGGCGACACGATCCGCTTCGTGACGACGGAACCCCTCGATGCCTACCAGGGGCTCACGATTGCCGTAGGCTTTGCAAAGGGCGCGGTGGTGCCGCCCAGCGCGGCCGAACTGCGCCGGGACTTCATCGTCGACAATGCCGGCGTCATCGTCGCCGTCCTCGGCGTACTGGCACTCACCATTTTCTATCTGGCGGCATGGTGGCATTTCGGGCGCGACCCCAAGCGCGGCACGATCATTCCGCTGTTCGCGCCACCCGCAGGATTGTCGCCGGAATCGGTGCGCTATATCCACAAGATGACCTATGACCGCAAAGCTTTCGCGGCGGCGCTCATCAATATGGCGGTCAAGGGTTTCCTCACCATCACCGAGGAGAGCCGCACCTATACGTTGACGCGCACCGGCAAGACGGTTGGCGATTGCGGATTGTCGCCCAACGAGATCGCGATGTCCGACGCGCTGTTCGACGGCCACACGGACTCCATCAAGCTGGAGCAGGCCAACCACAGCGACATCCAGCGCGCCATCTCGGCACTCAAGAGCAGCCTCAAGCACGAATGCGAGAAGCACTATTTCGTTACCAACGCCGGCTGGTTTATCGGCGGGCTGGCGATCCTGGCACTGACCGGATTGGCCTCGGCGCTGTTGAGCGAGAACCCGACGGTTTCGATCCCGCTGATGCTGTGGGTGAGTGGCTGGTCGGTCGGGACGTCGTTCCTGCTGCATCAAGCATGGCAGGGCTGGCATAGCGTGATTGTCGGGCCCGGCTCGCGCTTCGTGAATTTCTTCGGAGCGGTGGTTACGACGGTGTTCGCCGTACCATTCACCGGCGGCCTGATCTTCGGGCTTTACATGTTCAACCAATCGATCTCGACTACCGCCTGTGCGGCGCTGATCGTGGGCGGTGTCCTTGCCTATGTGTTCTATCACCTGCTGAAGGCGCCGACTGCGGCGGGGGCTGCGATCCTGGATCAGATCGACGGCTTCAAGCTGTACCTCGAAACGGCAGAGAAAGACCGGCTCGAGATGCTCCATCCGCCCAACGTCACGCCTGACGTGTTCGAGAAATTCCTGCCCTATGCCATTGCGCTCGACTGCGAGAACCAGTGGAGCAAGAAGTTCGAAGCAGAAGCATCCGCCGCAGGCGCCAGCGCGAACGACAATTACGGCTACGTGCCCGCTTGGTACGTGGGAAGCAATTTCGCGAATCTCGGCATGGCTGGCTTCGCGTCCTCGATCGGTTCTTCGATCGGAAGCGCCGCGGCATCGGCATCGACCGCACCGGGATCGAGCTCTGGCTCGGGCGGCGGCGGTTTCTCCGGCGGCGGCGGCGGCGGTGGCGGCGGCGGCGGTTGGTAGCTAGCGCTTCTTAGGCTTCACGCTATCGACCGCGACCGGACCCGGCCCCATGCCGACAAGAAGAAGCAATCCACCCGCGATCGCCATGTTGCGCGCAAAGACGTCGAAGTCGGCGGCGCGGTCGATCGCATTGTTGATCAGCCAGAAATTGTGCATCGCTACAGAGGCGATGATGGTGAAGCCGAACAGCAGCACCGCGCCGTAACGCGTCTGGAATCCGAAGACCAGCGACAGCCCGCCGAGGATCATCGCAATCAGCGCAAGCGCAAGCAGCAGCGGCGTAGCGGGAATCCCCTTCAGCGCCATGAGCTGGATCGTTCCGTCCCATTGATCGGCATAGCCGAGCGCACTGCTCAGGAAGAACCAGGCGAGGACCAGCCGGCCGACGAGGGGAGAGATGTATTCCGAGAAGGACATGGAATGCCCACACCGAATCAACGGAGCAAGTGTAGGACTCACCCTCCCTCAAGGGGAGGGCAGATCCATCATACCCCTCTGAGCGCGTGCTTGCGCAAATGGCGAACCAGCGCCATCTCGTCCACGCGGGATTGAGCGCGGCGCTCTTCTAGTTCCTGGGCGCGACGGGCCTGCTGCTCGGTGGCGAGCTCCAGACTTTTCAATTCCTGAAAGGCGACGTTGAGATCGGCCTGCGCCGTGGCGCGTTCGCGCTCGATGTCCTTGAGCGTGGCGCGGAGATTTTCGCGGCGCACCTCGATGGAGCGCAGAAACGACGGGAAGGCGAGGCGGCCGATGTCGGAATCGCCGGCGCGATGGCGCTCGCGCGCAACGCTGTCCTCGAGATCGGCAAGCTTGCGCTCGGCATCGGCCTTCATGCCGTCGAGCGTCGCCATACGGCGCTTCATCTCGTCGACGCGGAAGCGGCGCAGACGGATCAGGCTATCTCCACGCTTCATGACCCACTACCTTTCCCCGTGGCCGTGCCCATGATCTTCTCAGGCACGGCATAGCATTCGGTAAACCCCGTGCGCTCGTCCTTCTTCTGCGACAGGAAGGCTTCGAGTTGCGGGTAGCCCTTTATGGCCATATCCACTTCACCATTCGTGCCAGCTTTTTGGGCGGCGCTGCCGCGCGCGCGACAAGCGATTGTTCCGGTTCGCCGTTGCAGCCCGGTATGTCGTACCGCACCGAATTGGGAATGTTGATGGCCGGAAAGCGTCGGCGCTCACAGGTGTTCCGTTCCAGGACAATATGGTCATCCGGGATGCCGCGCGCCGCGTCGACCACTGGTTCATTGTGATCGCCGCTCTCGACGACATGGGCTGGCCATGGCGGCAGGTGGGAACGCATTCATGGCGCGCGCACGCAGATCGGGCTCGCCGCCGGATCGCATCCGCGATGCCGCCGGCGGCGGATTGGCCTTGAGCGGATAGGGCTCGGCCCTGCACCGAAGCGCGTCCTTGCCGTACCAAGCGCTGGCCGGGAAAAGCGCGGCCGGTGCGCTGTCGAAATAGGCGCGCGCGCGACCATCGCGGAAACCGACCATCTCACACGGAATATGCTTGCCGGAACTTGGGGTTAGGCGTACCTGTCCGCACAGCCTGATGGTGCCCGCAGCGCTTGTGATCTCGGCCAGAAGGCCCTCGATCCGGGCCGCCCGGCCGAACCGGCGGACTGGCGAAATCGCGGCGATGTCGTTGAGAAGCGCCTGCATGGGTCCTTGTTTCCGTACGACTGTCTGTCCGGCGGATTGGATTTGATCTTGGCGACAAGGTTTTAAGTGGCAGTAAACTTAACGAAACGAATCAAGGGGATGATCTCCCCGGCACGAACGGTTTCTTAAGGCAGGTTGGTCACTGCTGAGGCGCCGTTAATCAATGCAACGGGATGTTAACCAGTTAAGCATAGGGTTTCATCGTCAACGACCGCAGCCGGCCTGAAGAGGGGTTCTTTGATATGCGTGTTCTCCTGATCGAAGACGACAGCGCCATGGCGCGCAG
The DNA here is from genome assembly GCA_035255625.1 of Rhizomicrobium sp. Lineage (GTDB taxonomy): Bacteria > Pseudomonadota > Alphaproteobacteria > Micropepsales > Micropepsaceae > Rhizomicrobium. Next base: position 15,679 of record DATEZM010000319.1, read on the forward strand.
CATCGAATTGATGCTCCGCTCCGAAGGGCTCAACGTCTACACGACGGATCTCGGCGAGGAAGGCATCGACCTCGGCAAGCTCTACGACTACGACATCATCGTGCTCGATCTCCAGTTGCCCGACATGAGCGGCTTCGAGGTTCTGAAAGCCCTGCGCGTCGCCAAGGTGCAGACGCCGGTCCTTATCCTTTCCGGCAATGCGATCGTCGAAGCGAAGGTCAAGGCGCTCGGCTTCGGCGCCGACGACTACATGACCAAGCCGTTCCACAAAGACGAACTGGTGGCGCGCATCCACGCCATTGTGCGGCGCTCCAAGGGCCACGCCCAATCGTTCATTCAGACCGGCGATCTGATCGTCAATCTCGATAGCAAAACGGTCGAAGTCAACAGTGCGCGCGTCCATCTGACCAGCAAGGAATATCAGATGCTGGAGCTCCTTGCGCTGCGCAGGGGCATGACGTTGACCAAGGAAATGATGCTAAATCATCTCTATGGCGGCATGGACGAGCCCGAAATAAAAATCATCGACGTCTTCATGTGCAAGCTGCGAAAGAAGCTCGCCAACGCCTCGGGCGGCAAAAACTACGTCGAAACCATGTGGGGTCGCGGCTACGTACTGCGGCACCCCATGGAAGAGGACGCGGTAAGAATATCGGCCTAACCCTTCGGGTTTGACAGATTGCTTGGTCGGCCTGACCAGAGAGGCAGCTTATCCTCCACCTGCACTGCTTGAGGGACCTTCGACGCTCTCTTCGAGTCGCAATCGCAACATAACAGTGGATGTCATTGCTGAGTACCAGCATC
>DATEZM010000320.1:0-2687 GCA_035255625.1 Rhizomicrobium sp.
CTTGATAGAAGCTCGGCCAGCCGGAGCCGCTCTCATACTTGGTCTTGCTGTCGAACAGCTCGGCACCACAGCCGGCGCAATTGAACTCGCCGGCCCGTTTTTCGAAGTTGAGTGGGCTGGAACCCGGCGGCTCGGTGCCGCGCTGGCGCAGCACCTGGTATTCGGCGGGGCTGAGTTCGCTTCTCCACTCCTGCTCGGTCTTCTTCGTCGTCATGAGTGCTCCTGCCTAGTCGCCCCTACTTCGTTCGCGCATCTCGCTTGGTTACGCAGTCGGGGGCCGCGCACCGGATTTGAGTGCATCGCGGATTTCGCGGAGCAGGCGGATGTCTTCCGGCACCTCGGCGGCCGGGGCGTCGGGTGGCGGCGTTTTCAGCTTGTTGATCTGCCGCAGCAGCAGGAATAGCACAAAGGCAACGATCACGAAGTTGAAGATCGCGTTGATGAAGAGACCATAGTTGAGCGTCACGTCACCGGCATCGGCGGCCGCTTTCAGGCTTGCCACCGCGTGATTGCCCTTGAGCACAAGGAAAAAGTTGGAGAAGTCGACGCCTGCCAGCAGCACGCCGATGGGCGGCATCAGGACGTCCTTCACCAGAGAATTCACGATTGCGCCGAAGGCCGCGCCGATGACCACACCGACCGCGAGATCGATGACGCTGCCACGCATGACGAAGGTGCGGAATTCCTTGAACATGTCACTCCCCGAATAGAGCCGAATGGTCCCGACCTGATTCTACAACGTCTTTCACTCGGATTGCAGTCTTCTCGTGCGCCGCCACCGACGAGCTTCGCGCTCAATCATCGCGGCTCAGGAGGCCGCGCGCCCGCAACAGCGTTATGCCGGTCCAGGCAAGCCCCAGGCCCGTCACCACGCCCACCGTGTTCGCCAGCTCGTCGAAAATATCGGCGTCGCGCCCCGTCATGCCCTGAACGATTTCGAGCGCTCCGCCCATGAGCACGAGAGCCAGCGCGCCCCATAGGGCGCGCCGGTCGGCGCGGACCGCAATCGTCGCCATCAATGCCAGGCCGAAATAGGCGGTGAAGTGAAGCGCCTTGTCCCAGACATAGACTTCGAGAACGTTGACGATGGGCAGGTGCGTCAGCTCGCCGAAAATCACCACTGCGATCGCGGGCGGCAGCAGCCACGCGTCGATCTGGCGGAAGCGATGCAGGAGCGCGCGCAAGGGCATGCCGGTTGTCACCGGCGCAGCATGAGACCGAATTTCGGCAGATGTCTAGCAGGCCGCGACGACGATGGGCTGAACGCCGGGCGGCAAGGCGATGAGGAAGTTGAGCCCCAGCGAATCCGATTCGATGCGCAAGTCGGCCTTCAACGACGCGGCGAGCGCATGGATCAACCTGAACCCGACACCACGAAGTTTGGTCACTTCGGCGCCTTCGGGAAGGCCGACGCCATCGTCGCCGACCTCGACCATCATCCTTCCGTCTTCGGCTTTGCGGCAGACCACACCGATCTGGACCGGAATGCCGGTCGGATGCGCATGCTTCGTGGCGTTAAGGATGATCTCGTTGACCATCAGACCGATCTGTTGGGCCTGTTCAGGTGTCACATGGCAATTGGCGGTAAGCGTCTGCACGAGGCTGACGTGCTTTTCGAGACCGAGCGAGGCGACGAGCGTGGTACAGGCCTCGAGCAAGTAGTCGCCGAGATTCACGACCGTGACATTGGGCTGCAAGGCAAGGCGGCGATGCAGATGTCCGATGGCGATGATCTTCCCCGCCGTCTCGCGCAGCAGCGACTGGACCCGATCACGCCCTAACTGGGCCGGCCCCCTCTCCACCGCGACGGCCTGGACGTGAACCATGCCGGCCAAAAGCGATAGGTGATTGGAAATCCTGTGGTTGGCTTCGCGCAACAATTCGGCCTCGGGCAGTTCTGAACTGGTGGCGACCCGCAATTCGTTGACCGACATCGTCTGGCCTTTCTGCCCACCCAACCTTGGTCATTGTGCACAAGCGATCGAGGACGGTGCAAGAGAAAAATACATATAAATCAATTAGTTACGTACTAACTGTGAAGCAAAGACAGACATCCTCCCTTCTGCGCATGGAACCCGTTCTATGACGGATGCGTTGAAGCTTCCGCTTGCTGTGAGTTAGTGCAATGAGTATGTTACCTATAATTACTTGAAGGGGGTTGAAAATGCCGGTCGATCTGACACGTGGCGAACGCCTTCAGATCATGCTGACGAAGGAAGAAATCGAGGCGCTGGATACATGGCGCTTCTCCAGGCGTATGCCGAGCCGGGCGTCCGCGATCCGCGAGTTGTTGAAGCGGGGACTGGCCGCCGATGGCTTCGCCCGGGCGGATGTCGATCGGCATTCGGGTGATTACGGCGTGACGGAGTCCGAGGCCGAAGCCGGCAAATAACCGGCCGACCTTGCAAACCGAATCACTCCCCTCTATGAGGCGCGCTCTTTCGTGAGTGGCCGGGCAGGGCATGCCCAGGCGGCTCGTAAAGCGAACCGGGCTGTCAAGCCCAAGGAGACACGCAAATGCCCAAGATGAAGACCAAATCGGGCGCCAAAAAGCGCTTCAAATTCACCGCGACCGGCAAGATCAAGACGCACCAGGTCGGCAAGCGCCACCGGTTGATCAACAACTCGCCGGCCCGCACGCGTGATCTGCGCGGCACCGCCCTGCTCTCGGAGTCCGAAACCCGGCG
>DATEZM010000321.1:0-4965 GCA_035255625.1 Rhizomicrobium sp.
ACAAGGTCCATTTCGACAATCTGACGCCGCTCTACCCCACGCGCTGGCTGAAGATGGAGCTGGACGATCCCACCATCAAGGACAAGACCGGCCGCGTCATCGACATCGTGGCGCCGCAGGGCATGGGCCAGCGCGCCCTCATCACCGCCCAGCCGCGCACCGGCAAGACCGTCATCCTGCAGAACATCGCCAAGGCGATCTCATCCAACCACCCGGAAATTTTCATGATCGTTCTGTTGATCGACGAGCGCCCGGAAGAAGTCACCGACATGCAGCGTTCGGTGAAGGGCGAGGTGATCTCGTCGACCTTCGACGAGCCGGCAACACGCCATGTCCAGGTCGCAGAAATGGTGATCGAGAAGGCCAAGCGCCTGGTCGAGCACAAGCGCGACGTGGTGATCTTGCTCGACTCCATCACGCGCCTCGGCCGCGCCTATAACACCGTCGTTCCCTCATCCGGCAAGGTGCTGACCGGCGGCGTCGACGCTAACGCGCTGCAGCGCCCCAAGCGCTTCTTCGGCGCGGCACGCAACATCGAGGAAGGCGGTTCGCTGACCATTATCGCCACCGCGCTGATCGACACCGGCAGCCGCATGGACGAAGTCATCTTCGAAGAGTTCAAGGGCACGGGTAACTCCGAAATCATCCTGGACCGCAAGGTCGCCGACAAGCGCATCTTCCCGGCGATCGACATCCTCAAATCCGGCACCCGCAAGGACGAACTGCTGCTCGACAAAGGCACGCTGGCCAAGACCTATGTCCTGCGCCGCATCCTGGCACCGATGGGCACGATCGACGCGATCGAGTTCCTGCTCGACAAGCTGCGTTCGGCCAAGAACAACTCGGATTTCTTCGACAGCATGAACACCTGAGCGGCGCGTGAATCTTACGCTGCTGCACAGCCCGCTGGTGGGACCGGCGACCTGGAACAGCCTCGCGCCCATATTGCGTGCGCGAGGCCATTGCGCCGCGGTGCCGGATCTGACGCCGCTGATGGCAGGCGAAGGGCCTTACTACGCGGCGCTGGCCGAAGGGGCTGCGTCCGGCATCTCTGACGATACGATTGTCGTGGCCCATAGCGGCGCCGGTGCGCTGGTCCCGGCGATTGCGACACTCGCCGCCCGACGTCTGCGCGGGGCGGTGTTCGTCGACGCGCTCCTGCCTCATCCCGGCGCGAGCTGGTTCGCCGGCGTACCGCCGGAGTTGGGCACGCGCTTGAGGAGCCTCGCCAAGGACGGCAAGCTGCCGCCTTGGCACGCATGGTGGCCGAAAGGCGCAATGGAGGCGCTGCTCCCGGATCGTGCGATGGGCGCCGCCTTCCTCGCTGAACAAGGTGAATTGCCGCTCGCCTATTTCGAGGAGCTGGCGCCGGCGCTGACGCTCGATCTTGCGATCGCCTATCTTCAACTCAGCGAAGCTTATGCGGCCGACGCCGATAGCGCGGCCGAGCTGGGCGCACCGGTACTGCGCCTGAACCTGCATCATCTGGCGCCGATGACCCATCCGGACGCTGTGGCCGACGGCATCGAGCGCCTCGTGTTGACGCTGGGCGGCGGTGGACGGACACTGCCGCCCTGATATTCGAGGCTGGTGCAATATGACTGAGCATCCTTTCGACCGGGCGCAATTCAAGGCGATGGCCAACGGAACGCAGGACGACTGGATGAAGATCGCGGCCGCCTCAGTCGCCTTCAACCGCGACCTGCCGAATCGCGTGCTGGCGCATCTCAAGATGCTCAAGGGCGATTGCGGCGGCTTCGCGATAGACCGGCTCGAGCATTCGCTGCAGTCGGCGACGCTGGCGCATCGCGACGGCATGGACGAGGAATATGTCGTCTGCGCCCTGATGCACGACATCGGCGACATCCTGGCCTCGGCCAGCCATGCCGAACTCGGCGCGACGGTCATGAAGCCTTATGTTTCGGAGGCCAACTACTGGATGATGGCGCATCACGGCATCTTCCAGGGTTACTACTTCTTCCACTATCTCGGCCTCGACCGCGACATGCGCGAGCAGTTCCGCGGCCATCCGCAATTCGAATACACGGCGCGCTTCTGCGCTCGCCACGACCAGAACGCGTTCGATCCAGCCTACGACACCATGCCGCTGGAAGCCTTTGAGCCGATGGTGCAGCGGGTGATGGCGCGGCCGAAGAACACGATCTACATGCCCCCCGAGCAGATGCAGGCGGCAGAGTGAGCGTCGATCTTTTCGTACCGATAGGCCTAAGGAATTAGCACAGTCGCTCCGGTCGTAGCGCGCGAGTGAAGCGCTTCATGCGCCTTGCGCGCGTCCGTGAGCGCGAAGCGCTGATGGACCGCGATCTTGACCGCGCCGGAGGCAATCACGGCGAAGAGGTCGTCGGCCGTCTCCTGAAGCTCCTGCGCATTGCGCGTGTAATGACCGAGAGTTGGCCGCGTCAGATAGAGCGAGCCCTTGGCGCTCAATATTCCGGGCTCGAACGCGGGCACGGCGCCGGATGAGTTGCCGAAGCTGACGAGCATGCCGCGCACCGCGAGGCTGTCGAGCGAGCCCACGAACGTATCCTTGCCGATGGAATCATAGACCACAGGCACGCCTTGGCCGCCGGATAGCTCGCGCACCTGCTTCGGCCAGCTCGCGTCGCGCGAGTTGAGGACATGCGCGCAGCCGTTCTCCCTCGCCAGCATGGTCTTGTCGTCGGAGCCGACGGTGCCGATCACGATAGCGCCCAGATGCTTCGCCCATTGGCCGGCGATCAATCCCACGCCGCCAGCAGCCGCATGGAACAGGATCGTTTCGCCGCGCTTCACCGGATAGGTCCGCTTCAAAAGATATTGTGCTGTCATACCTTTGAGCATGGCGGCCGCCGCGATTTCATCGCTGACGCCAGCGGGGATCTTGACCAGCCGGTCGGCGGGAATGTTGTTCGCCTGTGCATAGGCGCCCATCCAGCCGGCATAGGCGACGCGATCGCCGGGCTTGAGCGTGGTGACACCGGGACCAACGCTCTCCACGACTCCAGCGGCTTCGCTACCCAGTCCCGAAGGGAGCGGCAACTTGTAAAGGCCGGAGCGATGATAGGTGTCGATGAAGTTCACGCCGATGACGGTGTGTTTTACACGTGCCTGACCCGGTCCAGGTTGTGGCAGATCGACGTCGAGATAGCGCAGGACGTCGGGTCCGCCGGTCGTCTCGAAACGGATCGCTTTCATTATGGTCTCCATACCCGGATCGGGTGTTCCCGATGCAATTCTTGCCGCGTCGCGTTGCAACTTCAGATTTCGTCAAGACTTCCACCCTACCGTCCGCGCCGACGATACCGCTCCGGGGAAGTGTATGGCGACCATCGTTCTTGTCCATGGGCATATGCACGGCGCGTGGTGCTGGGAGAAGGTTCAGCCTCTGCTCGAGGCAAAGGGCCACAAGGTCGTGGCGTTCGATCTGCCGGCACGCGGCGGGGACAAGACCGCGCACGATCGCGCCACGCTCGATCAATTCGTTGAAGCGGCCGGTGTGGTGGTGCGAGCACAGGGGGAGCCTGTCGTACTGGTTGGTCATTCGGCCGGTGGAACGATCCTGAGCGAAATCGCCGAGCGCATGCCGGAGCGAGTCGCACGTCTCATCTATGTAGCCGCCATGCTGCTGCCTGATGGCGAGTCGATCTTTTCGGCCTTCGTGACAAAAGCTCCAATGAATCCGGCACTCACCATCGACGGCGCCAGCGCGGTCAAAACCGAAGACCATCTCGTCCGCCACCGCTTCTACAACATGAGCTCCGACGCCGACGCGGCGCGCGCCATCGAGAAGCTGTGCGCCGAGCCGATCCCGCCGATGACCCAGCCCGTGCATGTCACGCCGGAGCGCTACGGCCGCGTCAGACGCGCTTTCATCCAGACCCGCTTCGACAATGCGGTGCCGCTCGACGCGCAAACCGCGATGTGCGCCGCCCTGCCCTGCGATCCGGTGATCGTGATGGACACCGATCACTCGCCCTTCCTGAGCGCACCGGCCGAATTCGCCGCGCATATCCACGCGCTGGCCGGATAGGTCTTAGCGTTTCTCGAAATCGCCCAGTTGTGCCGCCAACGCACGCTGGAATGCTGGCCGCGCCTCGCAACGCGCGTGATAGGCCGCGAGGGTCGGTTGCGCCGCGAGAAATTCGGGATGGTCGCCGAGAATCCTGAATACTGTCGACATCATCAGATCGCCGACCGTGAAACGGCCTTCGAGATAAGGCTTATCACCCAACGCAGCGGCCAACTCTTTGAGCCGCAGGTTCACCCGGTCCACGAGTTGAGGGCGGCGCTGCTCGACCCAGGCCTCGCCCTTGTGGAAGAAAAGCTCGCCATAACCTTGTACGGCGACCTCGATCGTGTTGAGGGCGCAGAACAGCCAGGTAATCGCTCGCGCACGCGCCACGGGATCATGCGGAAGCAGTATGTCGCTCTTCTCGCCGATATGCAGCACGATGGCGCCGCTTTCGAACATCGTGAAGCCGTCTTCCTCATAGGCCGGCACCTGACCGAAGGGCTGGTGGGTGCGATAGGCCGGCGTCGGCGTGTCATCGAAACCGATGAGCTTCGACCTGTAGGGAATGCCAGCCTCTTCAAGGGCCCAACGCACGCGCAAATCGCGGACTTGTCCTTGCGCGAATGGCGGGACCCATTTGAAGGCGGTGACGGTGACCACGCGCAATCTTATTGCGGCTTTAGGATTGCTTCCTGTGCTTGGTATTGCGCCTTGCGGAAACCGGAGATCGGACCTGGCATTGGTCCGAGCTCCATCAGCGCGTCTGTTGCCGGCGTGTAAGCCGGCCAGCTGGCGCCGTCGCATTCTGGACGGCCGGTCTTGGCGAAGCCGACCCAGCAGGAATGGACGAGATGCTCCATCGCGAGATCGGCGGGCGCCAGCGTTATCCCGAAGCTTGCTGCGAGCGCGGTTCCGGTGCCGAAGACGTAGGGAATCTCGGTGCCATGTCCGGC
>DATEZM010000322.1:0-6329 GCA_035255625.1 Rhizomicrobium sp.
CGCGATCCCCGCCATCTTCGCGATGCTCGAGTGCCTCCCGGCGGATGCCAAGGCATACGCCTTTATCGAAATCGCGTACGACGCCGAACGTCAGCGTGCTCCCGACGGCGCGAATGTCGTTTGGCTCTCGCGCAAAGGTGCGGCCTCCGGGCCGAGCTGTCTTCTTGCCGATGCGGTGGAAGCATTTGCGCTGCCGCCCGGCCATGGGCACGCCTATGTCTTGGGCGAGACCTCATCGGTGCGCGCGATCCGCCAGCGGCTCATCGCACGCGGTCTTGGCAAGGCGCAGACTTGCGCCGAAGGTTACTGGCGCCCCGGCCGCATTGGCGGCCACGATCATGCCTGAGAGACGATGACGCTCAAGACCATTTCCTGTCCGTCGCCGAACCACGATGCGCGGCCGCAAGGCGCCCCAATCGACATCCTCGTTCTGCACTACACCGGCATGAAGACGGCGGAGGAGACACTGGTGCGACTTTGTGATCCGGCCGCCAAAGTGTCCGCGCATTACACCATTGGTCGCGACGGGAAGATCTTTGCCCATGTGCCGGAGGAGCGCCGCGCCTGGCACGCCGGCGTGTCCTGGTGGGCGGGTGAAACCAACGTCAATGCGCGCTCCATCGGCATCGAACTCGTCAATCCCGGCCATGAGTTCGGCTATGTGCCCTTCACCGACGTGCAGATCGGTTCGCTGATCGATCTCTGCCGGGGGATTCTCGCGCGCCATCCGATTCCGCCGCATCGCGTGCTCGGCCATTCCGACGTCGCGCCGACGCGAAAAACCGATCCCGGCGAGCTGTTTCCCTGGCGCCAGCTCGCGGAGTTCGGCATCGGTCTATGGCCCGAGCGCAGCGTCGGCAAGGCCGCGTCGTCAGCGCTCGCCGGTTTCGGCTACGGAATTCCTCCGCAGGCGGATGTTCCTCTGGAAGCCGCCGTTACGGCGTTCCAGCGCCATTTCCGTCCTGCAAGGATCGATGGCAGCTGGGACGGCGAATGCGGCGAATTGCTGGCTGGTCTCCTGGCAGTTCGCCCGGCCTAGCTCTGGCCCAATTTGGCGGAGAGCGATTCCATGCGCTTGCTCGCTGCCTCGAAAGCATCTGCAGCGGCGCTTTCCGCGCGGTCGAGCGCTCCGCTCGCCTCCTGATGGTTGCCGCGCAACCCGTCGAGCTCCTGATTGCGCAGATGCAGCTGCGTTGCCGCCTCGTGATGCTCGTCGGCAATCAGCAGTGCCGCCATTAGCAGGAGGCGCGTCTCGCCCACCTGTCCGACCGAGGCAAGCAATTCCCTCACCTTGGAATCGACATGGGCGGCGAGTTCGCGCAGATGATCTTCCTCCCCATCGTCGCAGGCGATCGTGTAGGCGCGGGAATTGACCATGACGTTGACGAGCGGCATCGCTCAGCGCCCCAGCGCGCTTCGGATCTCGGAAATCGCGCCGTCCAGCCGGCCATCGACTTCCTCGGAAATTTCCGTCAGCGCGCGATTCTCTTCTTCAAGCGTGGCGACTCGCGCGGCCAGCCTTTCGCGTTCCTCGGTCAGTCCGGCGATTTTCGCGCGCAGATCTGCGGCTTGGGCGCGCAGACCCGGAACCTGAGCCGCTTGGCTCTCCAGCCTGCCAAGAACGGCATCAAAGCGCTGTACCGCGGTGTCCAGCCGGCCCATGCGCGCCTCTTTTGTCACGATTCTGCCGGACCTTAGGCCGGTGTGCCGCCTGCGGCAACGCACAATATCGGCAAGTTTCTCTGCAGCGATTTCGTCCGTGGAAAATTGTCAACAGACGCGGCCCCGAAGGCGTCACCGGGTACCCTTGACGCCTCCGCCGCCTGCTCGCTAAGGCCACTTTCCCGCGCGGAGACGAAACCATGGATTCCACGAAAACTCCGCCAGACCAGGGCGAGATCAGGTACCTCGCCAACGCCATCCGCGCCCTCTCGATGGATGCGGTCGAGCAGGCGAAGTCCGGTCATCCGGGGCTACCGCTCGGGATGGCCGATGCGGCCACCGTCCTCTTCACCCGATTCCTCAAATTCGATCCCGCCGATCCGAACTGGCCCGACCGCGACCGTTTCGTGCTGTCGGCCGGCCATGGCTCGATGCTGCTCTATTCGCTGCTGTGGCTGACCGGCTATCCGGGCATCACGCTGGAGAACATTAAGCGCTTCCGCCAAGTCGATAGTCCCTGTGCCGGCCATCCGGAGCACGGTCATATCCCCGGCATCGAAACCACGACCGGTCCGCTGGGCCAGGGCATCTCCAACGCGGTCGGCATGGCGATCGCCGAGCGGCACCTGAACGCGCGCTTCGGCGACGACCTCGTCAAGCACAAGACCTATGTCATCGCGTCCGACGGCGATCTTATGGAAGGCATCAGCCATGAGGCGATCCACCTGGCGGGACATCTGAGGCTCAAGAACCTCGTGGTGTTGTGGGACAACAACAGCATCACGATCGACGGCTCGGTGACGCTGTCCGAAACCGGAAACATGATCGAGCGCTTCGAGGCGGCCGGCTGGAAGACCACAATGTGCGACGGCCACAACGCACAGGAAGTCTTCCGTGCGCTGAACCATGCGCAGGAGTCCGAGCGGCCGGTCCTCATCGCTTGCAAGACGATCATCGGATTCGGATTCCCGACCCGCGCCGGTACACAGAAGGCGCATTCCGACGCGCCGGGCGCCGAGGAGATCGCCGGCGCGAAGAAGGCCTTGGGACTGCCTGAGCAGCCTTTCGCGCTTCAGGACGGTGTGCTCGAAGCCTGGCGCAAGATAGGAAGGCGGAACGTCGAGGCGCGCAATGCGTGGACCGCTCACAAGGTGAACTCCGACAAGGCCCGTGATTTTGACGTCGCGATGGCAGACACCATTCCCGGCGAACTCGGCAAGGCACTTGGCGAACTCAAGGCAAAACTCGTGGCAGAGAAGCCCAACACCGGCACGCGCCGTACGTCGGAGAAAGCCTTGGAGGTCGTGAACGGCATCCTCGCCACCACGATCGGTGGCTCCGCCGATCTGACGCCATCCAACAATACGAAGACCAAGAACATCGATGCGATCGAGCCGGGCAATTTCGGCGGCCGCTACATCCATTACGGCATCCGCGAGCACGGCATGGCGGCGGCGATGAACGGCATGGCGCTGCATGGCGGCATCGTCCCCTATGGCGGGACGTTCCTGGTCTTCTCGGACTATTGCCGCCCGTCGATCCGCCTTGCGGCGCTGATGGGCGCGCATGTCATCTTCGTGATGACGCATGACTCGATCGGCGTCGGCGAAGACGGACCGACGCACCAGCCCGTGGAGCATCTGGCGGCGCTGCGCGCCATCCCGCACCTCACCGTCATCCGTCCTGCGGACGCCATCGAGACCGTGGAGGCGTGGGAGATTGCGCTCAACACAAAGGGTCCGTCGCTTCTGGCGTTTTCACGCCAGGACGTGCCGACGATCCGGTCTGCCGGCGACAAGAACCTGACGGCGAAGGGCGCCTATGAGATCGCCGGTCCTGCGGACGCCAAGGTCTCGCTGCTGGCGACCGGTTCGGAAGTCGGCCTTGCGATGCAGGCGCGCGACCTGCTGGCCAAGGACGGGATCGCCTCGCGCGTCGTTTCGATGCCGTGCTGGAGCCTGTTCGAGCAACAGTCCGAAACCGATCGTGAAGCGGTGCTGGGTGCGGGAACGGTTAGGATCGCCGTCGAGGCCGGCGTGCGCGAAGGCTGGGATCGTTATATCGGACCGCATGGCCGCTTTGTCGGAATGCATGGGTTCGGCGCAAGCGGGCCCTATAAAGATGTGTACAAGCACTTCGGCATCACGCCGGAAGCAGTCGTGGCGGCGGCGAAAGAGGCGCTGAAAGGCTGATCCCCAGGCTGGGGCGGCGTATGTCGGGAGGAATTTGAGCATGGCTATCCGTGTCGCGATCAACGGTTTCGGCCGTATCGGACGTCTGGTTTTCCGCGCCATCGTGGAGAGCGGGCGCCGCGACATCGAAGTCGTTTCCGCCAACGATCTGGGACCGGTGGAAACCAACGCGCATCTCCTGCGCTACGACTCCGTGCACGGCCGCTTTCCGACCAGCGTTACGGTCGATGGCGACTACATCGTGGCCGCCGGCCACAAGGTGAAGATCACTGCTGTGCGCGATCCGGCCGAATTGCCGCACAAGGCGCTGGACGTGGACATCGCGCTCGAATGCACCGGCCTCTTCACTTCGAAGGATAAGGCATCGGCCCATCTGAAGGCAGGCGCCAAACGCGTGCTGGTGTCTGCGCCCGCCGATGATGTCGATCTCACCGTGGTCTTTGGTGTGAACCACGACAAGCTGACGAAGGAGCACCTGATCGTGTCGAATGCCTCGTGCACGACCAACTGCCTGGTGCCGGTAGCGAAGGTGCTGAACGACGCGGTCGGGATCACGCACGGCTTCATGACCACCATCCATTCCTACACCGGCGATCAGCCGACCTTGGACACGATGCACAAGGATCTCTATCGCGCCCGCGCCGCGGCCCTGTCGATGATCCCGACCTCGACGGGCGCCGCCAAGGCGGTGGGGCTGGTACTGCCGGAGCTCAAGGGCAAGCTCGATGGCGTGTCGGTGCGCGTGCCGACGCCTAACGTGTCGCTAGTCGATCTCAAATTCGTCGCCAAGCGGCCGACCAACGTCGAAGAGATCAACGGCGCGATCAAGGCGGCGGCGGCCGGCGCGCTCAAGGGCATTCTCGACGTGGTCGATGCGCCGCTGGTTTCCTGCGACTTCAACCACAACCCGGCATCGTCGTCTTTCGCTCTCGATCAGACCAAGGTGATGGACGGCGCCTTCGTCAGCGTGATGAGCTGGTACGACAACGAATGGGGCTTCTCCAACCGCATGGCCGACACCGCCGTGGCGATGGGGAAGCTCATCTAGTGGGCTTCCCTACGCTCGATGGTCTCGACGTCCGCGGCAAGCGCGTTCTGGTGCGGGCCGACCTCAACGTACCGATGAAGGATGGCCAGGTCACCGACGCCTCGCGTATCGAGCGACAGGTGCCGACCATAGCCGAACTTGCGGGCAAGGGCGCGAAGGTGATCGTGCTCTCCCATTTCGACCGGCCGAAAGGCAAGGTCGTGCCGTCGATGTCGCTGAAGCCGGTTGTGGCGCCGCTGTCGCGCGTACTCGGCAAACCGGTCGCCTTCGCCGCGGATTGCGTCGGCGATGTCGCGAAAGACGCGATCGCGAAGCTGAAGGACGGCGAGGTTCTCCTACTCGAGAACACGCGCTTTCACACTGGTGAGGAAGCCAACGATTCTGGCTTCGCGAAACAGATCGCCGCGCTCGGCGATATCTATGTCAACGATGCCTTCTCGGCCGCCCATCGCGCCCATGCGACCACGGAAGCGCTGGCGCATCTGCTGCCGCACGCCGCCGGGCGCTCGATGGAGCAGGAGCTCAAGCATCTCGACAAGGCGCTCGGCGATCCGGAACGTCCCGTGATGGCGGTGATCGGCGGCGCCAAGGTCTCGACCAAGATCGCGCTGCTGGAAAATCTCGTGCAGCGGGTGGAGACGCTCGTCATCGGCGGCGCTATGGCCAACACCTTCCTGGCCGCCGAAGGCTTCGAGATCGGCAAGTCGCTGGTCGAGCCGGACCACTTCAAGACCGCCGAGCGCGTCGTGCACCTCGCCGGTGATAGCGGTTGCGCGCTGATGCTGCCGCTCGATGTCGTGGTAGCGCATGAGTTCAAGGCGAACGCGCCGCATCGCACCGTCGATATCCGCCACGTCGGCAAGACCGAGATCATTCTCGACGTCGGTACCAAAAGCCTGGAAGCCTTCGGTCAGCGTCTTGCCGGTACGCGTACGCTAGTGTGGAACGGCCCACTCGGTGCCTTCGAGACACAACCGTTCGATCTCGGAACCAAATCCGCCGCGCGTATGGTCGCCAATGCCACCAAGGCCGGCGATCTCCTCTCCGTGGCCGGTGGCGGCGACACGGTCGCGGCGCTGAACGCCGCCGGCGTGGCCGACGATTTCACCTATGTTTCGACCGCCTGCGGGGCCTTTCTCGAGTGGCTGGAGGGGCGGGAACTGCCCGGCGTCGCGGCCCTTCAAATTTGAGCCGGTCCGCGCTAGGACAGGCGCAATTCGCAGGGGTGGAAGCAGCATGAACGTCGCGGAACTGAACGCGATTGCGCGCAGGATGACGGCCAAGGGCAAGGGCCTTCTGGCGGCCGACGAGAGCACGTCCACGATCAAGAAGCGCTTCGACAAGATCGGCGTGGCAAACACCGAGGAGAACCGTCGCGACTATCGTGAGCTTCTGTTCCGCACCGACGAGGCGATGAAGAACTACAT
>DATEZM010000323.1:0-6986 GCA_035255625.1 Rhizomicrobium sp.
GTAGCAGGATATCGAATTGTCAGGGATCAGTCAGCGGGTACGTCGGACGTTTCGAAACCGGTCGAGGTAGACCATGATCGCTCCTCGCGCTTCGCAAAAAATCAACGTTGTCTCGATTCCTGCGATGCACACGCCACTTCCGAGACGGGTCGATTGCGGCCGGTGCGGGCCAGCAACGGGTCCGTCCATGCCCGCTATGCCCTGAAAGATGGGGTAATCGGCCGGGCGAGCTTGTGGATAGCTGAAGATTTTGGGTGCTGCGCTTCAGGCTGATGGTGGAAACGAGGTCCGCGTTGAGCGGCCTCAAGCATCAGAAGGAGAAGCGCAGCATGGATCATTTTGCTGGACTAGACGTCTCGGTCAAGGAGACCAGCGTCTGCATTGTGGATGACACCGGCAAGATCGTTCGGGAAGTAAAAGTAGCAAGCGAACCTCAGGCCTTGTTGGCGGTGCTGAAGAATCCCGCTTACCACTTCAGGCGGATTGGATTGGAAGCCGGGCCATTGTCGCAGTGGCTGTTCAGCGCTCTGGCCGAAGCAGAGTTACCGGTGGTCTGTGTTGAAACCCGGCACATGCAGGCGGTGCTGAAGGCGCAGATCAACAAGACGGACCGCAACGATGCGCGCGGCATCGCGCAGATGATGCGGGTTGGGCTTTACCGTCCGGTGCATGTGAAGACGCTACGCAGTCAGAAACTGCGGATGCTGCTGACCCATCGCCAACTGCTGCAGTCGAAGGCCATCGCCATTGAGAACGACTTGCGCGGTACTTTGCGCAACTTCGGCCTCAAGGTCGGAATGGTGGGGAAGGTAAAGTTCGAGGCCCGCGTCGAGGAGCTGGTCGAGAGCCTGCCCGACTTGGCCGGGTTGGTCGAACCACTACTCATCGTCCGGCGGGTACTTCGCGAGCAGCTCGTCATCTTGCATCGCCGTTTGCTGGCCATCGTCCGGGACGATGAGGTGTGCCGGCGCCTGATGACCACCCCCGGCGTCGGCGAAACGACTTCATAATGCCCGCTATCAGTCGGGTGAGGCCATCATCCGCTACGGATTTCATCCCCGTTGCGGCGAAACGGTCATTGTTACGGGGCGCAATCGCCATGGTGATGAAGTCGCTCTGACCATTCGCCAACCCGACGGCACGCTGGCGCAGTTGCCAATCTGGATGACGGAGGATCGGGCGGAGGCGATGAGGGTGACGGAAATCCCGCGCCTCGCGCTGGCGTGTCTGCGCGAACTGCGTCTCGAACTTGATGCCTGTCTAAACTTGCTTCGCGACGATTCCCGTCGCGAAGGAGTAGACAAGCATGAGGCATCCGCGACCGAGCCACCGCCAATTCGACCTTTTCGCGCCCAAGGCCCCACCGATGCCGATGGCAGCGACCGAGCGGACGAGGCTATTGCCACTGGTGAGCGCGCTCCTGACGGAGATGCTCGCGGTCGTCGCAGTGACGGAGGGGCGCGATGAAGATCACGCCTGACCATCTGGCGCGTGGCGCCTTCATCTACATCCGGCAATCCACCGTCGATCAGCTTGCCAACAACCATGAGAGCCGACTGCGTCAATATGGCCTCGCCGATCGTGCCCGCGCTCTGGGCTGGACGGATGTGACAGTCATCGATGACGATCTTGGTCGCTCTGGTTCTGGCGTCAGCCGTCCAGGCTTCGAGCGGCTGCTGGCGGCGATCTGTGAGGGCCGTGTCGGTGCGGTGTTCGCCATCGAGGCGTCGCGTTTGGCGCGCAATGGGCGCGACTGGCACACGCTGATCGAATTTTGCGGTCTGGTCGGCACGGTGATCGTCGATGAGGATGGGACCTACGAACCGCGCCATCCAAACGACCGGCTGCTGCTGGGCATGAAGGGGACGATGAGCGAGCTTGAACTGTCGCTCCTGCGCGCCCGTTCGATGGAAGCTCTGAAGCAGAAGGCGCGGCGGGGCGAGCTGTTCTTCGCAGTGGCCGTTGGCTATGTGAAAGTGGGTCGCGACAAAATCGAAATGGATCCCGACTTACGCGTGCGCGAGGCGATTGGGCTGGTCTTCACGCGTTTTGCCGAGATGCAAAGTATCCGCCAGGTATTTTTGTCACTTCGAGGCGATCAGATCGCGCTACCTTACATCAACTCCAAAAACTCAGGACACCATCAGCTGCTGTGGAAGCTTCCGGTCTACGCGACGGTGAATAATCTTCTTACCAACCCTGTTTATGCCGGTGCTTATGCTTTTGGTCGAACAGGGAGTCGGGTGATGATCGAAAATGGTCGCAAGCGTATTTTGCGCGGCTATCGCAAGGATCGCTCAGACTGGGCGGTCTTGCTCGTCGACCATCATGAGGGTTATCTGTCTTGGCCAGACTATGAAAGGAATCAGCGGTTGATCGCCGACAATGCTAACGGCAAAGGCATGATGGTACGCGGCGCGGTGCGCAAGGGGGAAGCTTTGCTCGCCGGCCTGCTGCGTTGCGGCCATTGCGGACGCAGGCTGCTCGTCAGCTACAACGGCACGAAGGGCGACGTCGGCCGCTATAATTGTGACGCGACCCGGAGCAACCCCGGCGCTGATCCCTGTATCTCGTTCGGCGCTTTGCGGGTCGACGAGGCGGTGGGTGCCGAGATCGTGCGGTTGCTGCAGCCGCTCGGCGTTGAAGCGGCGGTCCACGCGATCACAGAATGTGAGCACCAGTCTGGCGAGAAACAACGCCAGCTCGAACTGGCGCTTGAGCAGGCGCGGTACGAGGCAGCCAGAGCGCGGCGACAGTATGACACGGTCGATCCTGACAATCGTCTTGTCGCTGGCGAGCTTGAGCGGCGGTGGAATACCGCCCTCGCGGCCGTATGCGCGCTGGAGGAGGAGCTGGAGGCGCTGCTCCGACAGCGGCCGGCGGCCCTGAGCGCTGAGGAGCGCCAGCGTCTGTTACAAATGGGCGCTGACCTGGAGGCAGCTTGGCATCACCCAGCGGCGAACGCCGTCACGCGTAAGCGCATCGTCCGTGTCGTGTTGCGCGAGGTCGTGGCACGCGTCGAGGACGACCAGATCCAGCTGCTCCTGCATTGGCAGGGCGGCGATCACACCCGCCTCACGGTGAGAAAGAACCGACGGGGTCAAACGCGTTGGTCCGTCGAGCCTGAAACGATGGAGCTGATCCGCGCCTGCGCGCGATTAATGCCTGACAAGGCCATTGCCGGTCTGCTCAACCGAACAGGAAAACGAACAGGCCGACTGAACGGGTGGACGCAGTCGCGTGTGCGGAGCTTCCGCAACACGCACGGCATCGCGGTCTACGCGGACGGCGAGTGGGCCGAGCGTGGCGAAGTCACGTTGACTGAAGCAGCCAGGATGCTCAATCTGAACCCCCTGACGGTGCTTCGCCAGATCCATGCTGGCATCATTCCCGCCGAGCAATATTGCAAAGGCGCGCCCTGGGTGATCAAACGACGGAGCATCGAGGATCCGGACCTGGTCGAGCGCGCCAAGATGTGCCGCAAAGGTCCGTCATCATCAAATCCAGATCAGAAGACCCTTGTCTTCCAATGATGTAGCGAGATGGGCATTATGATGTGGGACCAGGTCCCGTGGTGGCGCTAACCTATCGCGCCACGGTCGACGTGCCAGCCCGCTTTCGGAAATCCAAGGCGGTCGGTGCAGTGTTGGGGCTGACGCCGTCCAAGTATCAATCGGGCGAGATCAACCGAACCGGCGCAATCTCACGGCGCGGAGACGAGATGATGCGAATGATGCTCTATGAAGCGGCCCAGGTCATGCTGCTGCGTTCGGCAAAATGGTCCTGGCTCAAGGCCTGGGCGATGAAGATCGCCAGGCACCGCGGGATGAAGAAGGCGATCGTGGCGCTGGCGCGTCGGTTGGCCGTCATCATGCACCGCATATGGGTTGACGGCGCCGAGTTCCGCTGGACCCGAGAGTTCGCAGTGGCATGATGGCCGTCCAGGATCAAATACGATAGGAGAAAACTCGAGCTCCACCTAGCGGTGGAAAGATGTCCCTCGCGGGACGATGGATGAGATGAGTCCGTCAGTTTGCTTGGACCTACCGTACGTCTGACGGCAAGGCCGTTTTTCAGATTGTTCCATCTCGTCCTCGAAACCCAAGATGGAAGAGCCGTGGTGCTGATTCCGAAGAGAAGCCCGAGCCCGCGAGCGACATCGACGCTGTGATGGTGGATAGTCTGAAAGTGCTTGACCCCGAACGGCCGATTAGAGAAGCAAACTGCTAGGCCCCAGAAACCGTTGCTCGATCACAGGCCGAAGAATAGTTGTCCTATTAATCGGCCGCATCCCATCCAGGTGTCAACGCCGGACTGAAATTGCGTCAGCGGGCCGGGGTAAAAACGCTGCACGGTTGCTGGCGGATCGGGTTTTGTGGTTAGCGGCACGGATGGCGGATTTGCTTGGTCGCGCCGGGCGGTCAAGTCCCAAAGCCCCGTAAGGGCGCACCGCAGGCGCGGGACTTGACGGCGAGCGCGCGCACCGAGCGATAATTAGTTGTGCGCTGCGATGCGCACTATCGTTTTGGCGTTGCTTGTTAGTTTGCGGCAGTCTGGTTGAGGGCGGTATCTTGTTGCGAGCGTCTGGACCGACGCTTGCTCTGCGCAAGGCGATAGCTTTCGCCGTTCATTTCGAGAATGTGGACGTGATGGGTCAGGCGATCGAGCAAGGCACCGGTCAGCCGTTCGGAGCCAAATACGCTGGTCCATTCGTCGAACGGCAAGTTGCTGGTCACGATGGTGGCGCCCCGTTCGTATCGCTGGCTGAAGACCTCGAACAGCAGCTCGGCGCCGGTCTGCGACAATGGCACATAGCCGAGTTCGTCGACGATGAGCAGCTTGTGACTGGCGAGCTGGCGCTGCAGACGCAGGAGCCGTTTCTCGTCGCGAGCCTCGATCAACTCGTGTACGAGGGCGGCGGCGGTCGTGAAGCCGACCGACAGGCCTTTCTGGCACGCTGCCAAGCCGAGCCCCAGTGCGATGTGACTCTTGCCGGTTCCGGAGTTGCCGACCGCGATGATGTTCTCTCGCCGCTCGACATATTCTGAGCGTGCGAGCTCCATTACCAGCACCTTGTTCAAGGATGGCAGGGCCGCGAAGTCGAAGCTGTCGAGGCTTTTGACGGCCGGGAATCTAGCGGCCTTGATGCGGCGCTCGATCATGCGCCTCTCGCGCTCGATCAGCTCCAACTCGGCCAGCCGCAACAGAAAGCGGGGGAAGTCGGTCCCCTCGGCGGCGCATTGGCGCGCGACCTTGTCATACTCGCGCAGGAACGTCGGCAGCTTGAGCGCCTTGAGGTGATGCGCCAGCAGAACTTGCGGGGTATCGGTCATGCCGCCGCTCCCCGGCACAGCTCCAGGTAGGCATTAGCCTTCGTGGTCGCGACGGTTGCTCTCGGCAGGTAGGGGTAGATTGTCATGTCGAGGCGTGGCGGTCGGCGCTCGATCCGGCAGAGCACGAGGTGCTTGACGGCATCGAAGCTGAGGGCACCGCGCGCAATGGCGTCGCGCACGGCGGCCGTCACATCCTCGATCTTGAACGCCTCCATCAGGCGCAAGACCTGCACATACTCGCGCTTGCCCTGCTTGCCCATGCGCGCCTCCAGCAGGCGGCGCAAGGTCGCGAACTGCTCCGGCAGCTGCCAGCCAGCCAACGGCGCGGCCTGGTCGAGCGCGTTGATCTTCTGCTCGATCAGAGCAAGGTAGTGCAGCGGATCGAACACGAAGTCCTCGCGCTCGTAGGAGCGCGGATGCCGTGCGATCACCTCGGCGCCACAGGAGATCACCACCTCATGCACGTAACCGCGCACGACGACATCACGGTGACCGAAGCTCGTCGGCACCGAGTAGTCGTTGCGGCGGTAGCGCACCAGCGACAGCGACGAGACGCGCGTCACCAGCTTCTCGCAGGCGTCGTAAGGCGGCGGCAGTGGCTTGCTGAGGGTTGCCAGATCACGTGCAAACCGCGCGCCGATGGTCTCGTCGTGGCCACGTACCCGGTCGCCCATGCGCTTTCGACAACAGCCCAGAAGATGGACATTGAGGGCGTCGAAGCTTTCGAACACCGGGATCGGTACCAGGAAGTTGCGCCGCGCGTAGCCGACAAGGCCTTCGACCTTGCCCTTGTCGTTGCCCTTGCCAGGCCGACCGAACCGGTCCTCGAACAGATAGTGCGATTGCAGCTCGCTGAACACCCGCGTGCGCTGCCGCTCGCCATCACCTAGGATCCGGGCCACTGCGATCTTGGTGTTGTCGTACAGGATCGACCGTGGGACACCGCCAAAGAACTTGAAGGCCCGAACATGTCCGTCGCAGAAGGCTTCCGTCGTCTCCGCCGGATAAGCCGCCACAAAACACGCGTCCGAGTGCGGCAGATCCATCGCAAAGAAGTGGATCTTGCGTTCCTCCCCGCCGATGATCCCGATCGCTTCACCAAAATCCACCTGCGCGTGCCCGGGAGGATGCTCCAACGGCACGAACATCTCCTGCGATCGCCGCCGGCGCAGCGCCACGTAGTCCTTCACGATCGTGATTCCGCCCGAATACCCGTGCTCGTCCCGAAGCCGCTCAAAAATCCGCTTCGATGTGTGCTGCTGCTTCTTCGGCCGGTCTTTGTCCTCGGCCAGGATCGCATCGATGATCCCGATGAATGGCCCGAGCTTTGGCTTCACTGGCGGCTTCGACCGCCGGTAGCCGGGCGGCACCGAGAACTCCAACATCTTGTCGACGGTCCTCGGATCAATCCCAAACCGCCGCGCGACCGCCCGCTTGCTCAACCCCTCAATCCGAACCGCATGTCGTACCTTCGCGTAGAGCTCCACGTCCTTCATCCCTCGCCCTCGCCCGAATCAGGCCAAGGCTTCCTGGCTGCCGGATTTTTACTCCGGCGCAACCGAATCATTCGGCCGCTTCACTGAGGGATTTTTGCTCCGGCGCTTAGACGCCTTTCGATCAAGATATCGTTTTTCCACTCAAGGTCTTTGTTGG
>DATEZM010000324.1:0-8861 GCA_035255625.1 Rhizomicrobium sp.
GAATGGCCTTGATAATAGGGCGCGCTGTAGAGCGTGATCCAGGACCGTGCCGCGGCCGGCGAGGCAATCAGCGCCGCCACTGCGGCTGTGACGAGCAGAGTCTTCAATCCAGTCATGTATATCCCCAACTTTCAAATCGCCGCGATGATATACGAAGGGGGAAGGAGCGCCAGCGAGCCGCCGCATGAACTACCGTCACGCCTTTCATGCCGGGAATTTCGCCGATGTCGTCAAGCACCTGACGCTCGTCGCCATCCTGCTGCATCTTCGCCGCAAGGATGCACCCTTCGTGGTGATCGACACCCATGCTGGGCGCGGCGCTTATGATCTCAAGGCCGAAGACGCGGCGCGCACGGGCGAATGGATGAACGGCATCGGTCGCTTGGCCTTGCTGGAGGGCGATGGCGCGCTGGCGGAGTATCTGAAGCTGGCGCGCAACAAGGACATTTATCCCGGCTCGCCCCTGATCGCCGCGTCATTGCTGCGCCTGCAAGACCGTCTCATCGCGATCGAGAAACATCCGGAGGAAACAGCGCTGCTCACGTCCGCGCTGGGATACTTCCCGCGCGCGAAGGTCGAAGAAGACGACGGCTATCGGCGGCTTGCCGCGCTCCTACCACCGGCGGAACGGCGCGGCGTGGTGCTGATCGATCCGCCTTACGAGGCAGCGGACGAATTTTTGGCCGCGGCCGAAGCGTTGCGGGCCGGGCTGAAGCGCTTCGCGACCGGCATCTATCTGCTCTGGTTTCCCATCAAGTCGAAGGCGCAAGCCGATGCCTTCGCCGGCGAGGTGCTCAATGCCGGCGCCCAAAAAGCGCTCCGCATCGACATCGATCTCGGCGCGTCGCCGCCCACGCCCGATGGCAAAGACCGCCTGCGTGCCGCCGGACTGATTGTCGTCAATCCGCCTTTTGGCCTCGCGGCGGAAATGGAGGCTTTGCTTAAGCGGGTCGCACCACTGCTCTCTGAGAACGCGATTGCCGGCGTGCGCTGGATCGCGGGCGCCGAGTAGCTACGTCGCCATCGACGCAGCCAACAAGGACAATCGCATCTGACCGCGTTTCAGGATCAGCTCGTGGAAATCGGGCAAGGTGAAGCCCGGCTTGCCCCGCGCGGTTTCTCGCAGCGAGAGGATCGTGTCGCGCCCCAGCGCCGGGCCAGAGAGAAAGCCGGGCTGGATTACGATGCGGTCGACTTCGTTCTCCAGCGTGTCGGGCGCATCGCCGGCAATGTCGAAGAAGCGCGCAATCGCCTGCTCGCGGCTCCAGTGCTTGAAGTGAATGCCGGTGTCGATCACCAGCCGCGCCGCGCGCACCAGCACCGATTGCAGGAAGCCGAGCTCTGCGAGCGGGTCACCTTTGAACAGCCCGATTTCGTCGGCGAGTTGCTCGGCATAGATGGCCCAGCCTTCGGAATAGGCGTTGGGCGTGTAACGCAGCCGCATCGGGCGCGGATGGGCGCGCGCCTCGATCGGCAACTGCAGGAGATGTCCGGGCAGCGTCTCGTGATGCACCACCGTCGGCAGCGACCAGGTCGGGCGGCGGCCGATCTCGCGCAGATCGACATAATAGGCGCCTGGAGTTGTGGTTGTCGGCGCGACGCGATAGCCGATGCGTCCCGGACCCGCGGGCTGGATCGAAATCTCTCCCGGCGCGAAGTTCTTGAAATAAGGATCGAGCCGGCCGCGCACCCGCGCAAGGCGCGCGTTCATGTCGGCGATGGCGCGGGCACGTCCCGCATCGTCGTCGCTGTAGAGATAGCGCGGCTGGCGCCCCAGCGCATGCAGCCGCGCGCCCACCGTGCCGGCCGCGAGGCCTTGCTTCTTCAACAGCTTGTCAGCGCGCGCCGACAGTTCGGCGATCTGTGCATTGCCGATGTCATGTGCGGCCTGCGGATCGATGTCGCGCGAGGTGCCGAGCTTCAGCAGCGCGGCGTAGCAGGCTTCACCATCGGGCAGGCGCCACACGCCGGCATCGTGCATGGCATGCCGACGAATGGACTTGAGGGCTGCGATCTGCGCGGCCAGTGCCGCCGCGACTGGTGCCGGCGCTGTTGTGTGCGCAGCAGTGAGTTTCGCAAGCGTCGCGTCGATGATGAAATCGGGCGGAACGACGCCGCATACCGCGTCGGCGGCAATTTGTGCGGTGTCCGCGGCGATATCCTCTGGCCTGGCGTTGGTTGTCCAAGCACCACCGCGCGGGCTTACGACATAGGGCGAGAAGGGCGGCGCGGTGGTGCCATAGGGAAAGCGCTGGCAGAGATCGGCCTCCTGTTGGGCGCCTTCGTGGATAGCGCGGTAGTCGAGCGCGGCATCAGCCGAGAGCCCGGCCGGATCGAACGCATCCAGCTTCTCGAACCGCAGCCGCGTGGCGGCGCGCGCCGCGGCGGCGCGGTCGGTGGTACCGGTGGGAGGCGCTTCGCCCGCCAGCGCGCGGAGCAGGGCGTCGAACGCCGCATCGCGGTCCTGCGGCGCGGCGCGCACCCCGCCGCACAGCGCCACTGCCGCGCCGGCCGCCAGGAATTCACGTCTGGTGCGCCTCGCCGTCATGGCGGGATTAGCGCCGCAGACGCGCCCCCGCGCAAGCGGGCGGCGGACTTGCGCTGGCCGCCCGTCTTAAGTATCTGGACCCCATCCGCGGACAGGTGGTCGAGTGGTTGATGGCACCGCACTCGAAATGCGGAGACCGTGCAAGCGGTTCGTGGGTTCGAATCCCACCCTGTCCGCCACATACCATTGGAAAAACAACATTTTTCCAACTTATGTCGGCTTACCCATCGACATACCCCGCAAAGAAAAAGTGATGGGCGGACGGCGCGCCATGCCAGGAGACCACGCACTCTTGCTGTCCGCTTGCAGTTTCGCCCGAGCACGTTGAGCGTGCTCGTAAAGACATTTGCGAATCTCGGCGAGCGGAATCAGATTTGTATTTCGCTTAAAGGCTCAACCTTGAGGCTCGCGAGCCTCCCCAATGGTCGACCGGGGGGCTGCCGCTGACGCGGCAATGACGCGCTTCCACGAACATTTGATGCCGGGCGGCGTGCTCGTGATGCCGATCCGGTTACGATCCTTGATTGCGAGTCAGCTCTTGGATCCGCGCCGCCAAAAGCGGATCACACCGTCCAACGCTTCGCGGTTCATCGTCGGGTTTTTCCAGGCAGTCGAGTAGCTCTTTTGCGAGGCGCTCAAACTCCCGCTTACCCCGATATCTTTGAAGGTTACGCGCATTGCCATGGCTACGCCCTGGCCCAAGATGATTGCTTCGCGGTCCGCGAGAAGCGGCAAAAAATCCAGGAAATCCAGAACACCCTCTTGGGAATTCGCCCGGATCACCTGCTGGTCGCGTTCGGTGGTCAGTCGCATTGCCACCACCGTGCTGCACTGTGAAAGAATTGTTTGGTCCAGTTCGGACGGGCGCTGTGTGATCAGTGCCAAAGATATTCCGTACTTCCTGCCTTCCTTGGCGATGCGCGCAAGCGCCCGACGAGTCGGCAGGAAGCGGCCATCGGCAGTGGCCGGCGCATAGCGGTGTGCCTCCTCGCACACCAGAAGCATCGGCATCGCGCCTTCGCTGCAGACCGCAAGATCGAATGCAAGCCGCGAAATGACCGAGATCACAATATCGAGAATTTCGGCAGGTACGAGCGCCAGGTTGATCACTGTTATGGGGCGGCCGTCGATGGGAATGCGGAAAATTCGCCCGAGAATATCTCCCATAGTGTCTTCGATGACGAGGCTTCCGAACATGAAGCCGAAACGTGGATCGTTGACCAGCGTCTCGATGCGATTCTTGAGCCGGCGCAGCGGTAACACGACATGTGTTCGTTCGAGGCGCCCCAGATGCTCGTCGATGTGCGCCGTCACGTCCGACAACCGAAAGGGTAAGGGGCTATCGACCGTCACGGCGCCCGATTCATGCGAGCGACGCAGTCGACCTGCCTGTGAATCCGAATATCGACGCTTGGCAGCAAGTACCGCATCACCCAGGATTTCCACTTCGGCGTCGCGATGTTCGTCGTCACCAACGAGGGCGAGCGCCAGCTCCTCGAAGTTCATCATCCAAAACGGCAATCTGAGGAGGCTAGGTTCGATCAGCTCCGCAAGGCCGCCAAATGCGGCGGGGTACTCATGGTGGATATCCAGCACAACGATGTGTGCGGAGTGATGTTCCCGAAGAACGGCCTGCAGAATGCAACTTACCGCCGAGGATTTTCCGCAGCCCGTCGCACCCACAACAATGAAGTGTTTCCCGAAGAGTTCGTCCACCACGAGACGGGCGGGTACCCGCTCGTCCTGGTACAAATGACCCACGTCAATCGTAGAAGTGTCGGGATTTGCGTAGACCAGTTCCAGATCTTGGCTTGTGGCGAAATATACACCGTCGCCCACGCTTGGGGCGCTTGCCACCCCGCGCTTGAAGACAATCCGGCGTGTCGTTCTGTCGGGCTTGATTTCGCCGGCCAAGATCAACTCGATCAATTCAATGCTCTGCGCCCTTTTCGACTGGTCGGGAATAGGACAGGTAATCGCAGAGACGATGGCAACGACCGCGGCGTGTGGAGTGACGACCTTCATCATCGCGCCGATCTCAACGCGCGCGCCGCCTATACGACCCTCTGCCGTTCGCTGTCCGTCAAGCACGCCAACCGCCTGTGAGCCGGAAACAGAAACGATCTGAGCAACCCGGGTTCCAGCACTCTTGTCGCTGACGTCGCCGGACGGGAGCGATTTGCTGACGTTGAGCACTCCAAAGCCCTGGCTCATCCCGCTTCTCCAATTGGCCGCATTGGCAGCGTGAACACGACTTGCGTCCCCTGCTCCGGCTCGCTGCAGATTCGAAAAGTCCCGCCGTGTTGTTCGACTAGCGCTTTGGCAATCGGAAGACCCAGTCCTGTGCCCTCCTGCGTCCGGGTATAAGCCGACTCGACTTGTGCAAATGGCTGAAGCGCGATTTTCTGTTGATCCGGCGTCATGCCGATGCCGTTGTCCACAACAGCAAACGCGACGTGCTCTGGCTCGACTGCGACGATCAATCTTATCGTGCCGCGCTCTGGTGTGAATTTGTGAGCGTTGCTTAGAAGGTTGGTTAGCACCTGTTTCAGCCTGCGCGCGTCGAACTTGAACGAGGGAACGCCGTCGGGCATGTGTATAGTGAACGTTTGATGCTTTTCGGCAATTTTTGCGCGAACCAAAGAGGCGGCGGCCTCGACGACCTCGCACAGGACCCCTTCTTGCAGTTGAAGCTCGAACGTCTCGCTTTCGATTTTTGAGATGTCGAGGATGTCCGAAATAATGCTCAACAAGTGATGACCGGCACTTTCGATATATCCCGCATATTCATGTGCCTGCCCGGCAAGCCGCACACGCTCATCGCCTTGCAGCAAGCTGGAGAATCCGATGATGGCGTTTAGTGGGGTCCGCAGCTCGTGACTCATATTTGCGAGAAACTGCGATTTCGCCCGATTCGCCAAAGCCTCCTGCATCGCCGCGGCGTGCAGCGCGTCCTCGGAATCCCGACGTGAAATCAGGACACCCAAATCTTCAGAGTAGCGCGACAACAATGAAGCGCGGCCTGTCGTCTTTTTGGGCTCCGGCATGACGCACCTCTGAATACAGACTGAGTATCTCGCGAAAACAGCTAACCCCCAGTAAACCAACGAGGGCCGCGCCTCCCGCGGCTTTCGCCGGATGCTTGCGCCCAGGCCGAGGCGCCGTGCCTTGTTCCTGTCGGCGATGTTCGGAGATCGGGACGGAAGGAAAGGCTCAGGTCAGGACCAACCGGGTGCGCATTAACCCGATAGCAATCATCGTTGCATTATTCTCACGAACCCGAAGGTAAGCGTGCAAAATACGATCGCGGCGATATGCCAGCGACCAATTCGCACTCGTTCGGAGAAGGGGTGTGGCGTGCGTCCCTCGGACTTGGCAGGTTGGGGATAGACATTGGACAATCTCATCCGCACTAAGGCGCGAGACATACGCAAAGACACGAGCGGCGTTGCGGCCATCGAGTTCGCGCCCATAGCGGTAATTCTGATCTATGCTTTGCTCAATGTCACAGATGTCTCGTTTTTTTTGTATGACAAAGCACAGGTAGAAGAAGCCACCCAAATGGGTGCGCAGGCGGCCTGGAGGGCTTGTAACGGTAGCTTGCCTGCGACGGTGAACTGCGCGGGCTTGAACGCTGCTGTGACGAACGCCGTTCAGAGCACATCGTTGAGCACGTCGGTTGCCGTTAAAACCGGCTCGCCATCCGAAGGATATTATTGCGCCAGTTCGACCGGCACACTGCAATTGGTCGGTAGCGTCTCGTCATCAGAACCGGCGAGTTGCTCCGCTGCGGGCGTAGCCAGCACCACGCCGGCGGACTACGTCAAGATACAGACGACATACTCATATACCCCACTGCTCACTGACCTATCGATTGGATCGTTGCTGCCAACTTCCATCACTTCGACGGCGTGGGAGAGGTTAGGCGACCAATGAATTACAATGACATGCGGAAGATGCTCAAAGACGAGCGCGGGGCAGCCGCCGTGGAATTTGCCATCGTAGGCCCTGTCTATATCATACTGACGATTGGCATACTCTATACGTGCCTGGTGCTCTTCTCAGTCGCAAGTATGCAGTATGCCGTTGAACAGGCTGCTCGATGCGCTGGGGTCAATAGTACGGCCTGTGCCACTAGCGGACAAATCGTCGCTTATGCAAAAGCTGATTACCTTGGTCCTTTCACGCCGACTTTCACGTACGCCGCGAAAACCTGCGGCAACCAGGTCAGCGCTTCCGCGAGTCTCACCTACGATGTCGTATTTAAGACATTCACAATACCATTTTCGGTGAAGGCTTGCTTTCCGTGAATCCGCGCGATGTCGCATGGAGCGTTGGCAATCTCGGGCCTTCGACGCCAAAACCGGCGGCACATCGAACAAATTGCGCCGCCCCGATTGGTTTCTGAGCGACAACAATGCCGGGCACATATCGGTCGCGGCCGGATTTCCAATCAAGCTGCCGGTCCCAAATCCGGCACCCAACTCAATTCGCCGCACGCACTCGGAAATTGCGATGCCGAAGTTAACAAAATCGTAAATGCGACTTGCTAGCGTCCCTCTTATTACTGAGGTTTTCTGCGATGGTAAGGCTTCTACGTCTTTTGGCTGCCTCGTGGTCACGCGCAGCGATAATCAAAGAATTCATCAAAGCCGAACACGCAAACATCGCAATTTTGTTCGCAATCACGGCGCCCGTCCTAATAGGTGCGCTTGGCTTGGGAATGGAAACTGCCTACTGGTATGTCGATCAGCGCGCGGAGCAAAACGCGTCCGATTCCGCAGCTCTCGCGGCCGCCGGTGACGGAACTCCGAACTATGGTTCGGTGGCAAGCGCCATTGCGGCAAGTTATGGCTTCCAGAATGGAGTAAACGGTGTCGTCGTTACCTCGTCGAACGTCGCGCCATGTCCATCGGGAGGCAACACTTGTTACAGCGTCAATGTATCCATGAAACAGCAGCTGTTTTTGACGCCAGTGATCGGGTATAGCGGGAATACAACGGTCAATGGTAAACCAGCAGTCACATTGCAGGCATCGGCAACCGCCCAGGAAGGAGTTCCGCCCACCTGCGTTCTGGCGCTTGCACCGTCGGCTGCCAAAGCCGCGAGCGTCACCGGCGGAAACACAACGCTCAGCGACTGCTCCATTCAAGTCGATTCGACGAATGGCGACGCCTTCGATATGACCGGTGGATCGCTTACCGCCCAGGCTGTGAACGTGACCGGTAACTACAAAAAATCTGGCGGCACCCTCACGCCGGCCGCCCCGGTGACAGGTTCAGCCGTGATCGCGGATCCCTATAGCGGACTTTATGCTGCGAATAGTGTGAGTTCGCTGACCAGCCAAAGCTGTCCTGCCGCGAACAAGGGACTCAACATCAATACCACCAAAACTCTATCACCGGGGGTGTATTGCAATACCCTCAACATTTCCAGCGGCAACGTAACACTGTCGCCGGGCGTCTATATAATCCAGGGCGGCAAATTTCAGGTATCGGGGGGGACAGTAACGGGTTCGGGAGTGACCATTATTCTCACCTGCGGAACCCCGCCTTGTACGAGCAGCAGCAACAACTGGGCGACGGCGGATTTGACTGGCGGAACGGCCAATTTAAGCGCACAGACGAGCGGAACCTGGTCCGGTATGCTGTTCTACCAAGATCCCGGCGACACCAATCACAATGACAAAGACACTATAACCGGCGGCGGCAACACGCTCGAAGGCGCGTTGTACTTTCCAACTCAACTGCTTGATATAACCGGAGGCGGCGCGAGCGCGCCGTGCACCCAGATCATAGCTTATACAATCGATATCACCGGCAGCACCACGGTGGGTTCCAATTGCGGGAACGCCGGGATCAACGAAATTGGTGGTCAACTAGCCGGGCTGGTAAAGTGATCGTTCCCGCTGGCGTCTGTACCCACATAGAGCGTCGAAGTTTTGTACGAACCGAGCCGTCCCCGGTTCGGCTGACACGCGCTTAAGCTATACCCGCCTTCGTTTCGAACCCCATGAGGCTCAGATAGCCGAACGCACCCGCGAAGTCGGCGACGCACCGGTCAAGGCGAGCGGAAAAAAATGGGGATGGTGAAGCCGGCGATGTCCCGGCCGGCCGCCACTGCGAGCCGGGCAGGAAGCACGATCATGACAAGAAGCTCGGCTAGGAAAGTCCTGGACGAAAGACGTGCGAACGGCCGCGTCCCAACGGGAGCGGCCGCACACGAAACATCCGCGCGAAACGCGAATGCTTACTTGACGTTGGTCGCGACCGTGTTGAACGTGCCCGACAGGTTGGTACCGACGAGCTGGACG
>DATEZM010000325.1:0-13045 GCA_035255625.1 Rhizomicrobium sp.
GTGCTCGAAGACCGCTACGTCGCGCTGCACAAGGACGATTGCAGCGTAACGCTCTATCAGGGCTACGGCACAGAGCCGCTCTACCTGGTATTCTGGCAGGGCGATGTGCGTGCACTCGCGAGCGATTTTGCGAGCAAAGACATCGGCTTCGCGCGGGCGCCGAGTCTGAGCGATGACGACTCCTCTTTCCTGCTCAAGGATCCCGACGGCCATTCGCTCTTCTTCATCGCGCAGAAAAAATACGATTCCAACTCGCCCATTCGCGCGGGCGACGGGCAGCGGCTGAAATCGCGGCAATATCCGCCGAACAAACACCACGGCATCGAACTCGGTTGGTTCGAGATCAGCCTGCCGGTGAGTGACACGGCCCGGTCCGTGGACTTCTACCGTAAGCTCGGCTTCGTCGTCGTCGAGGATCACGACTCGCGCAACATCACGCTGCAGAGCAATGATTGCCGCCTCTCGCTCTATCAGGGTTATCTCGATCCCGCGCGGCCGCAACTCATCTTTTGGCAGGGAAATGTCGAGGCCATTTCTCGCGAACTGACCAGCCGGGGTCTGCGCTTCGCAAGTGGACCGGCGTCGGACGAAAAAGGTACCGGCGCAATGCTGTTCGATCCGGACAGTCACCCGCTCTACTTTGTGAACATCCGGGGCGTTGTACGCCGGGAGCCGGTCTACCCCCGCGCGTAGGTCACGCCGCCATCGACGATGATCGTCGAGCCCACGACATAGTCGCCGGCGCGGCTCGCCAGGAAGATCGCGGCGCCCGCCATGTCTTCCGTCGTGCCGATGCGCCGCGACGGAATGGCCTTGGAGACCACGTCGCCATGATCGCGCGCGTCGCGGTTCATGTCCGAGGCGAATGCGCCCGGTGCAATCGCCGTCACCGCGATATTGTCGCGGATCAGCCGCATCGCCATGCGCTTGGTCAGGTGGATGAGACCGGATTTCGACGCGGCGTAGGAATAGGTCTCCTGCATGTTCACCGAGATGCCGTCGACGGAGGCGATGTTGATAATCTTGGCGAGCCGCTCCTTGCGGCCGGCGGCGCGCAATGCTCCGTGTAGCGCCTGGCTCAGGAAGAACGGCGTCTTGACGTTGAGGTCCATCACCTTGTCCCAGCCGGTCTCTGGGAATTCGTCGAAATCCGCACCCCAGGCCGCGCCCGCATTGTTCACCAGGATGTCGAGCGACTTTTCGTGCTTGAGAAATGCGTCGGCCATCGCCTTGGCGCCGTCCGCGCCCGAGGCGTTGGAGGTGATCGCCACACACGGTCCGATCTTGGACAGCTCCTTGGCGGTCTCTTCCAGCGCGCCGCCCTTGCGTGCCGAGATGTAGACTTTGGCGCCCTGGTGCAGGAAACCTTCGGCGATCATCTTGCCGATTCCGCGGCTTCCGCCGGTGATCAGCGCGACCTTGCCGGCGAGTGAAAAGAGATCCTTCATCCTGTCCTCCGACTGCGTTTGCGCGATGTTCGACGGGCCGGCAGTTGCTGTCAAACCGCGCGCTGGCTATGACAGGTTAGGCAACAGGATCCTGCAAATGTCTGCATCCCATCCCGAGCTGCTGCGCCTGCGCGACAGCATCGACAATATCGACGCCGCCCTCATTCACCTGCTGGCGGAGCGCTTCAAATGCACGCAGGCGGTAGGCCAATACAAAGCGACGCACGGCCTGCCGCCCGCCGATCCGGCGCGCGAGGGCCAGCAGATCGACCGCCTGCGCCGTCTCGCCGATGCGGCGAAGCTGGATCCCGACTTCGCCGAGAAGTTCCTCAACTTCATCGTCAAGGAAGTGATCCGCCACCACGAGGCGATCCGCCAGCAGAAGTCATGAAACTGTCCAAGCGATTGGTCCGTCTGTTCGACTGTCCAGTGGACGACATCGCCGCTGCGCTGCCGCCGCCCTCGTCGCAGGTGTGGGACGCCAATACGCACCGCCAGAACAAGCATGCCGTCCACCGCGAGACGCGGTCCATCATCTTCGAATGGATCGACGATCGCTGGCAGCCGGGACAACGGCTGAATGTCCAGAGCACCGATTGCGGGCTGCCAGAACTGACCGCTGCGGTATATGCCTGCGCTGCGGCGCTCAATGCCCGCTACAATGGGGCGATCATCCGTCTGTTGCTCACCGATCTCGGCCCGCATTGCAAGATCTCGCCGCATAAGGACGGCGGCGCCGGCGTCGTGCTGGTGCACCGCCTGCACGTCCCGGTTATGACGAATGAAAAGGTGAAGTTCTTCATCGACGAAATCCCGCACTATCTCGAACCCGGCGTCGCCTACGAGTTCGACAACACGCGACTGCATGCGGTGGACAATGACAGCGACAGCCCCCGCATCCACCTGATGTGTGACATCCTTCCCGCGGCGCTCGTCGTGCCGTCATGATCCTGTCGCACCGGCATCGCCTCATCTTCATCAAGGGCATGAAGGTTGCCGGCACCAGCTTCGAGATGGCGCTCTCCACACTCTGCGGCCCAGACGACGTCGTCACGCCGATCTCGCCGATCGACGAACTGGAGCGGTTGCGGCTGGGCGGCAGCTGCCGCAATTACGCGCCTGATCGTGCGGCCGAAGCCGATTATCTCGCGCGGCTGCGTGCGGCCAGGCCGGACGCGCTCGCAGGCGTCCTGCATCCGCCGCTTGTCTTCTACAATCACATGCCGCTGGCCGAGGTACTACGAAAAGTGGATCGCCCGCTCGATGGTTACCACTTTGTCTGCATCGAGCGCTCGCCCTACGCCAAGGTGATCTCCTGGGCGAACATGCGGCTCAGCTATGACGCCTATCGGACCGGCGGAGCGATGCGCGCTGAGGCCGCGGCGATCGCGGCTTATATCGACCGCGGCTTCGAGACCGGCGAGATACGGGACGTTCGCAATATCGACCGCTACAGATTTCCCGACGGCGGGCTCGCCGCGACGCCGCTGCGCTATGCCGAGCTAACGCAGGAATTCGACGCCCTTGTGCGAAGCCTCGGCATCGACGTCATTCCGCCGCTGCCGCATGCCAAAAAAGGCCTGCTGTCCGATCGCATCGATCCACGCGACATTCTCCGGCCGGACCAGATCGACCGGATCAACACGCTGTTCGCCGACGAATTCGCCGCTTTCGGCTACGAGCGGATATGACGCCTTGAAGGGGCGGGCGCGCCCGCTATCATGCCGCGCACGCCATTCCCGCGGGAGCCGCCCATGGACCTGACCTTTTCGCCGCAAGAAGAAGCCTTCCGCCAGGAAGTCCGCACCTTCATCGCCGACGCGAGGACCAAGTTGCCCAAGACCGTCGGGGCGCCGGAAGCCGCGACCCGCACCAAGGACGACTACCTCGCCTGGCACAAGCTTCTCTACAAGAAGGGTTGGGTCGCGCCACTATGGCCCAAGCAATACGGCGGGACGGGCTGGAACGTCACACAGCGCTATATCTTCAACGAAGAAGTCGCGATGGCCGACATGCCGACCACGCTGCCCTTCGGTCTCAACATGGTGGCGCCGGTGATCTTCACCTTCGGCAATGACGAGCAGAAGGCGAAATATCTGCCGCGCATCCTTTCGGGCGAAGACTGGTGGTGCCAGGGCTATTCCGAGCCCGGCGCGGGTTCCGATCTCGCCAGCCTGCGCACCAAAGCGGTGCGCGAGGGCGACAACTACATCGTCAACGGACAAAAGACCTGGACCACGCTGGCGCAATACGCCGACATGATCTTCTGCCTCGTGCGCACCGATTCCAACGTCAAGCAGCAGGAGGGCATCACCTTCCTCCTGATCGACATGAAGACGCCCGGCATCACCGTCAAGCCGATCATTGTGCTCGATGGTGCGCATGAGGTGAACGAGGTGTTCTTCGACAACGTCAAGGTGCCGGTCGCCAACCGCGTCGGCGAAGAGAACAAGGGCTGGACCTACGCCAAATTCCTGCTCGTCAACGAACGCTCCGGCATCGCCGGCGTGGCGCGCTCCAAGAAGGCGACGCAGAAGCTGAAGGAGATCGCGCATGCCGAGACGATCGACGGCACGCCGCTCGTCGACGATGAGGATTTTGCGCGCAAGATCGCCGAGCTGGAGATCGATCTGGCGGCGCTCGAATACACCGAGTTGCGCACGCTGGCCCAGGAATCCCAGGGCCATGCGGCCGGGCCCGAAAGCTCGATCCTGAAGATCCGCGGCACCGAGATCCAGCAGCGCATCACCGAGCTCACGCTGGAGGCAGTCGGCTATTACGCCTATCCCAACGACCGCCGGCTCGGTGCCAACGAGTTTGTTGGCCCGGACTACGCGTTGGGCGAGGCCGGTCACTATTTCAACATGCGCAAGGCTTCGATCTACGGCGGCTCGAACGAGATCCAGCGCAACATCATCGCCAAGGCCGTGCTCGGCCTCTGAGGAACACACCATGGATTTCTCCTACACGGAGGAGCAGACGCTCCTGCGCAACTCGGTCTCGAAATATCTGGCCGACAACTACAAGTTCGAGCAGTGGCGCAAATTCACGCGCAGCGATCTGGGCCGCGATCCGGCGCATTGGAAGGCTTTCGCCGAACTCGGTCTCTTGGCTGCGGCGCTTCCGGAAGAATATGGCGGGCTAGGCGGCGGCGGCGTCGACAACCTCGTGATCATGGAGGAATTCGGCAGGGCGCTCGTGGTCGAGCCCTATGTGCCGACCGTGGTAATCGGTGGCGGCCTTCTGCGTCATGGCGGCAGCGACGCGCAGAAAACCGAGTGGCTCGGAAAGATTGCCGCCGGTGAGACCATTCTCGCCTTCGCCTTCGCCGAGCCCAAGGGCCGCTACAATCTCGCCGACCTTGCGACCACCGCGAAGAAACAAGGCTCTGGCTATGTGCTGAACGGCCAGAAGGCCGTGGTGCTCGGCGCACCCTGGGCCGACCATCTCATCGTCACCGCGCGCACCGCCGGCACCGGCCGCGACCGCAGCGGCATCAGCGTCTTCCTCGTCGACAAGAAGGCCAAGGGCGTCACGACACGCGACTATCCGACGATCGACAGCCTGCGCGCATCGGAGATGACATTCGAGAATGTCGAACTGGCGGCGTCGGCCCTGATCGGTCCGGCTGACAACGGTTTGCCGCTGATCGAAAAGGTGATCGACGAGGCAATTGCCGCGATTTCGGCCGAAGCGACTGGTTGCATCAAGGTGCTGGTCGATGCGACGGTCGAATATTCCAAGACCCGCAAGCAGTTCGGCGTGCCGATCGGGAAGTTCCAGGTGCTGCAACACCGCATGGTCGACATGTTCGTGCAATACGAGCAGTCGGTCTCGATCACGCTGATGGCCACGCTGAAGCTCGGCGACAGCGATGCCGAGCGCGCCAAGGCAGCGTCCGCCGCCAAGGTTTCCATCGGCAAGGCTGGACGCTTCGTCGGCCAGCAGGCGGTCCAGATCCATGGCGGCATCGGCATGACCGATGAACTCAATGTCGGTCACTATTTCAAGCGGCTGACGTTGATCGACACGCTGTTCGGCAACACCGATCACCACCTCAAGCGCTTTGCGGCGCTGGGTTAGCTGGCTGCTTTCAGCCGTGCGCGCGTCCGATCAGGCGGCAGGATGACGGTGATGCGTGTGCCGCGGCTTGGCATGCTCTCGAGCTTTACCGTGCCGCCATGCGCCTCGGCCAGTCCCCGCACGATGGGAAGGCCAAGACCCGTTCCCTTGTCGGCCAGCACGGCGTCATGGCGTCCCTGCCCGAAACTCTCGAACACCTTGTCCTGGTCGTCGGGCGCGATCCCGAGACCGGTATCGTCGATGCCGAAAGCCGGAGAGCCGTCCGCGAGTAGGGATGCGAAGGCCGTCACGCGGCCGCCGGGTGGGGTGAACTTGACCGCATTGGACGCAAGATTGGCCAATATCTGTCGCACGGCGCGCTCGTCGGCGTAGATGTTGGGAAAGGAGCGCTCGATATGGACCGCAAGCGATACGCCGCTGGCCACGGCGCGCGCGGTCATCATCTGCGCGGTGTCGTCCATCAGCCTGCGCAAATCGAGTTCGCTCTCGCGCAAGGTCAGCCGGCCCGCCTCGATCTTGGAGAGATCCAGGATGTCGTTGATCAGCGAAAGCAGATGGTCGCCGGAGCTATGGATGTAGTTGCCATATTCCGCGTACAGGTCGACCGCGGCCGGGCCCATGGCCTTCGTGCCGATGATTTCGGAAAAGCCCAATATGGCATTCAGCGGCGTGCGAAGCTCGTGGCTCATATTGGCGAGGAAGGCGGATTTCGCGCGGCTGGCCTCCTCGGCGCGGTGCCGTGCGGCGTCGGACTCCTCCTTCGCAGCCCTGAGATTCTCGATCAGGCCGGAGCGTTCCTGCTCGAGCAGTAGCATGCGTTCACGCGTCGAGTAATTCATCATCATGTGTGTCCGCATCAACAGCCAATAGGCGATAGCCAGGCCAGCGAACAGCACGCCGGAGCGGCCCTCGACCAGCGGCATGGCGACCATCGCCGCCAGATAGAACGGCATAGCGGCTATCGCCGAGGCGAGGTGATAGGCGCCGATCGAGCTCCATGCGGAAAGCGAGCAGGCGAGCGCCGTGAACATCACGGCTTCGCTCGCGATGTTGCCGGGCACGAGCAGGTCGTAGCACATCCCGCACCAAATGGCGGCGAGCATGAAGGTGGCCCTGGCATAGGTCCGCGACCGCCACTGGATGTCGGCTGCCGAATGGTCGGCCCTCTTGAGCAGCGCGTCGTAGTAGAAATTGCTTATGCTATAAGCAAGCGTGAGCGCGATCGGCCACAGTGCCAGGCGCCAGAACGGCAGCAAGCCGGCCTCGCTGAGTGCCAGCAGGGTCGCCGCGAGCGGCGTCACGAACAGATTCGCCCAGGTGCCTTTGCGTGCCATGGCGAGCTGCTCGTCGACCAATCTCAGTTCGGCCGGCGTCGACGGAAACAGCGATCGTGCCAGTGCGCCGCGAAATTCCGCGATCGCCCGGGTCGTCGGCCCAGCCAAATTGATAGTCGGCGCCTGCATCGGCTTCCTGCGAGTTGCTCCGTCACAGAATGGACCACCATCCGTTAACGGAGCTTTTCCGGTCGCGCTGTAGTGATGCAAAGGCCGCTTTTACGCCGTTTGCGAGGCCTGCAGCTAGGATGCAGCCGCCCGCTCGCTGATCGCCACGACGCGGCCAGCGGGCAGTTCCACAATCACCGTCGTGCCTTCGCCCACCCTGCTTACAAGCTCGATGTGGCCGCCATGCGCTTCAACCAGACCCTTGACGATCGGAAGGCCGAGACCGGTTCCTTTGTCCGGGGTCACCACGTCGTGGCGCCCCTGCCCGAAATTCTGAAACACGCACTCCTGATCTTCCGGTCCGATGCCGACGCCGGTATCGCTCACTCCGAGGACTATGCCGCCGTCCTGGGCGGGCTTCGCAAACACGATGATGTTGCCGCCGCCCGGTGTGAACTTGATGGCGTTGGAAAGAAGATTGAGCAGGACTTGCTTCAGGGCGCGCTCGTCGCCGTGCAAGTGTGGCAGTCCGCCTGCGATCTCCAGGTCGAGCACGCAGCCGGCTGCCTCGGCGCGGGGACGCACCATGGCCACTGCCTCGGTGACGACCGCCGACAGGTCGAGTTCTGCCTCGCGAAGCGTCCAGCTTCCCGCCTCGATCTTGGCTAGGTCGAGGATGTCGTTGATGAGCGTCAGAAGATGATGGCCGGAATCGTGGATCAACCCGGCATACTCGTAGTGCTTTTCGATATTGCGCACTAAGACGCGGCTCATGATCATCTCGGAGAAACCGAGGATCGCGTTCAACGGCGTGCGCAATTCATGACTCATGTTGGCGAGAAATTGCGACTTGGCGCTGCTGGCGGCCTCGGCGTGCTCGCGTGCGCGGTCGGATTCGGCCTTGGAGCGTGCGAGCGCGTCGATCAGGTCGTTTTTCTCGTAACGCAACAGAAGCATGTTGCGCGCCGTGATGAAAATCTGGCGCGACATGAACAGCATGTACCCGATGTACAGCACCGCCAGCACCGCGATGCCGTGATAGACCGCGCCGCTGTTCTGCAGCGGCGTCAGCACCAGGGCGGTGCCATATGTGAAGTAAGACGCCACCGTCAGCGGTCGGCACGGGCCGACCAGCGCGCCGTTGCCTGCCACCGTGCAGGCGATCAGCATGATGACGATCAGGCAGGGCAGATCGTTGCCCTTCACCCACAGGAACCAGCCCAACGACGCCCAGCTGAGGGTGAAGGTGAAACTGCACAGTGCCGCGATCGGCATGTACCACCGCACGTCTTCGCCAATGCGACTCTTTTCGAAGCGGTGCGCAACGACTGCCAAGGGGACGCAGCCGGCAACGACGATGGCGAACCACGTCAGCAGTCGTGGCCACGCGATCCACTCGTGAAACATGGCGCAGACGACCGCCGCCAGCGCCGGCATCACCCACGCATTGGGCTTGAGATTGCGCAGTGCCAGGCCGAGCTGGTCGAGCGCAAGCCTTCGCTCGCGCGCCCCGGCGTCGGCATCCAATATGGACGGGCTTGTGGGCATGCGTTCCCCCACGGCCGCGCGCACGCGCCCGTCGCGCCAGATTGGCGCAACGGGAGTTAAATCCGGCTAAAGGCGCTTGGCGGTTCGCTAACCACCGGTTTACCTTGTCGCCGGCTAACCATCGGAGAAAACACATGGCCATCGGCATCCTGGCGACGATCAAGATCAAGGAAGGCACCAACGCCGCGTTCGAGGCCGTGGCGAAGGAGCTAATGGCCGCAGTGCGCGCCAACGAGCCCGGCAACAAGATCTATCAGTTCTGCAAGTCGAAGGCGGACGCCACGACTTATGTCGTGATGGAAGTCTACGCCGACCAGGCGGCGGTCGAGGCGCATCGTAATTCCGACCACTTCAAAACTGTCGGCGCGAAGATGGGTCCTTCGATGGCCGGCCGGCCGGAGATTCAATATCTCGAGACGGTCTAGAGCCGTACGAACGGGATCAGCATCGCAGTCTTGCGCGCATAGGCGTCATATGGCTCGGCGCCAAGTTCGGCGCGCAGGAAGCGTTCCTCGAGCCGGCCTTTGATCCAGTAGCCGAGGATGATGAGCGCAACGCCGGCGATGGCGGCGCCGGTGCCGCGGATCGCCATGGTCGCAAGCGATGCGATGATGATGCCGGTATAGATCGGATGACGCACGATGGCATAAGGGCCAGTGTTCACGACATGGTGGCCTTCCTTGCGCGTGACTGAACCCGACCACAGCCGGCCCAGATGCAGCCGCGCCCACCAGCAGAACAGGAAGCCGAACGCGGCGACCCAGACCATCGCCCATTTCGCATTGTCGGACAGGACCCAGAGCGGCACGAACTCAGGTGGTCGAATCTCGGAGTCGGACGCGCGGAAGACGAGCAGGAGGGCAAATCCCGCGATCTCGATCGAACGGTAGAGCGCTTGGCTGCCGAGCGCCGGCCGCTTGACGGTGCGGTCCGCCCAGACGGCCGCGGCCATCCAGGTGAATGCCCAGACCGCCCATGGGATATAGATCGCCTCGTTCGGCCTCATCCGCACCCTCCACCCATACGTCTGAGATAGGCGCGAAAGCCTAGAATGCAAGCGCCTTGGCGTGACGCACCAGCGGCAGCTTTCGGATCTCGCCCAGCACTTTCTCGCTGATAGGGCCGTCGACTTCGACCAGAGCGATCGAATCCTGCCCCGGCGCGCTGCGTCCCAGGTTGAAATTCGCGATGTTCACCGCCGCGTCGCCGAGCAGCGTGCCGAGCTTGCCGATGAAGCCCGGTTTGTCCTCATTGACGACGTAGAGCATGTTCGGTGCGAACTCGGCGTCCAGGTTGATGTCCTTGATCTGGATGAAGCGCGGCCGTCCGTCGGAGAACACCGTGCCCGCGACGCGCCGCGTCGTGCCGCCGAGATCGACGGTGACCTTGATATAGCCATCGTAGATTCCCTGACGGGGCCGGCGCGTCTCGCTCACCTGGATGCCGCGTTCCTTGGCCACGACCGGCGCATTGACCATGTTCACGCCTGACAGCGTCGGCTTGAGCAGGCCCGCCAGCGCGGCCTGTGTGAGCGCCCGCTGATTGAGCTCGGCCGCAACGCCTTCGTAGAGGATTTCCACGCCGCGGATGCTCGTCTCCGTCACCTGTCCGGCGAAGGAGCCGAGCTTCTCGGCGAGCGCGATCCACGGCCGCACCTTCTGCGCCTCGGCGGCTGTGATCGACGGCATGTTGAGCGCGTTGGTGATCGCGCCGGTCAGCAGATAGTCCGAAATCTGCTCGGCCACCTGCAGCGCGACATTCTCCTGCGCCTCCGTCGTGGAGGCGCCAAGATGCGGTGTGGCAATGATCTTCTCGTTACCGAAGAGGGCGTTTTCCTTCGCCGGCTCCTCTTCGAACACATCGAGGGCAGCGCCAGCAACGTGACCCGAATCGAGCGCCGCCTTCAGCGCTGCCTCGTCAACCAGTCCACCGCGTGCGCAGTTGATAATGCGCACGCCCTTCTTCGTCTTGTTGATCGCGTCGGCCGACAGGATGTTTTTGGTCTCCGCCGTCATCGGAACATGCAGGGTGATGAAGTCCGCTCGCGCCAGCAGGTCCGGCAGCTCGACCTTTTCCACGCCGAGGTCCTGCGCCCGCTCCGCGGACAGATAGGGATCATAGGCGATGACGCGCATCTTCAGTCCGCGCGCCCGGTCCGCGACGATCGAGCCGATATTGCCCGCACCGATCAGGCCCAGCACCTTGCCGGTGATCTCGACCCCCATGAAGCGGTTCTTCTCCCACTTGCCCGCCTGGGTCGACGTGTTTGCCGCCGGCAGCTCGCGCGCCAGTGCCAGCATCAGCGAGATGGCGTGCTCGGCGGTCGTGATCGAGTTGCCGAACGGCGTGTTCATCACGATCACGCCGGCGGCGGTCGCGGCCGGGATATCGACATTGTCGACGCCGATGCCGGCGCGGCCGACGACTTTCAACTTCGTCGCGACCTTGATGACATCGGCCGTGATCTTGGTCGCCGAGCGGATCGCGATGCCGTCATATTGGTCGACGATCTTGAGAAGTTCGTCTTTCGAGAGACCGGTCTTCACGTCGGCCTCGACGCCGCGCTCCTTGAAGATGGCGACGGCGGCCAGCGACAGCTTGTCGGCGATGAGAACTTTGGGCATGGCGTCAGGCCTTCTTCACTTGGCCCCAGGCCCAGTCGAGCCAGGGCGTCAATGCTTCGAGATCGGATTGGTCCACCGTCGCGCCGCACCAGATGCGCAGGCCCGGCGGCGCCGAGCGATAGCCGCCGATGTCGTAAGCGACGCCTTCCTTCTCGAGCAGCGATGCGATCTTCTTGGCGGAATCGGCCTGTGCATCCTCGCCCAAGCCCTGGAACCACGGATCGACGATCTTCAGGCACACGCTGGTGTTCGAACGCGTGCCTTGTTCGCGCGCGAGGAAATCGGCCCAGCCGCATGTGCGCACCCAGCGGTCGAGCACGCCGAGATTGCCTTGCGACCGCGCGATCAGCGCCTTTAACCCGCCCAGGCCTTCCGCCCAGGTCAGCGCATCGAGATAATCCTCGAGCGCCAGCATCGACGGCGTGTTGATCGTCTCGCCTTCGAAGATGCCGTCGACCAGCTTGCCGCCCTTGGTCATGCGGAAGATTTTCGGCATCGGCCAGGGCGGGCTGTAGCTTTCGAGCCGCGCCGCCGCGCGCGGGCTGAGCACCAGCATGCCGTGCGCCGCTTCGCCACCCAGCACCTTCTGCCAGGAGAAGGTCACGACATCGAGCTTGTCCCAGGGCAGGTCCATCGCGAACGCGGCACTCGTCGCGTCGCAGATCGTCAGTCCCTCGCGATCCTTGGCGATCCAGTCCGCATCGGGCACGCGCACGCCGCTGGTGGTGCCGTTCCACAGGAAGACGATGTCATGCTTGGGATCGGCCTGACGAAGATCGGGCAAGTCGCCGTAATCCGCCTTGATGACGCGGCTGTCCTTGATCTTCAGCTGCTTGAGCGTGTCGGTGACCCAATCCTCGCCGAAACTTTCCCAGGCGAAACAGTCGACAGGCCGCGGTCCCAGCAGCGACCAGAGCGCCATCTCGACCGCGCCGGTATCCGAAGCCGGCGTGATGGCGATGCGATAGTCGGCCGGAATGCCGAGGAGCGCCCTTGTGCGGTCGATGGCGTCTTTCAGCTTGGCTTTGCCCGGCTTGGAGCGGTGCGAGCGCCCGAGCAGCGCGCTGTTCAGCGCGTCCGGTGTCCATCCCGGCCGTTTGGCGCAGGGTCCGGACGAAAAAAAAGGCCGTGCAGGTCGCACGGCCGGCGTATTCCCGGTCATGTTCATTCCTTTCAGAATGATCGCACCTCGTTGGGGAGGCGTGGCCCGCGTTCTATGTAGTGACTCGCCGGGACGTCGTCAATTCCGTAGCATCGCCTGCGACAAACGGGGGCAATGATATGCGCTATTCGACATTTGCAATTCTCTCCTTCACGACCCTTCTGCTTGCTGCGCCGGCGCAATCGGCCACGACGATCGCCGATCCGGTTGCTTTCGTGAAAGTGATGTACGCGACAACGGTCAGCAAGA
This sequence comes from Rhizomicrobium sp., assembly GCA_035255625.1. Lineage (GTDB taxonomy): Bacteria > Pseudomonadota > Alphaproteobacteria > Micropepsales > Micropepsaceae > Rhizomicrobium. The sequence continues at coordinate 12,557 of DATEZM010000325.1, forward strand.
AGCCGGAACCCGACGATATCTACACCGACCATCTCGCGTCGCTTTTCGCGCTCGACTCGAAGGAAGCCGGCGGCGAAGTCGGCCGCATCGATTTCGATTTCTGGATGAACGGACAGGATGGCGACGTCAAGAATGTCGCGATCAGCAAAGTGCCGGTCGACAACGCGCCAAACCGCGTGGTCGTCATTGCAAAATTCAAGAGTCTGAAGACGCCGGAGGAAATCCACTTTTATTTCGAAAAGACGGCCAAGGGCTGGAAGCTCGACGACGCCCGCTCGGCGCTGGGCGAGCAGTGGACGCTGTCGCTGATCCTCAAATATGGCTGGGACGGAAAGAACTAAAGCGTCTGGTACAGGATCAGCGCGTCGACGAAGCCTTGCGTCGGGTGCTCGAAGGCGCCCGGCAGGCGGCCGACGATCTCAAAGCCGCAGGCCTGCCACAGATGCAGCGCGCGCGCGTTGGTCGAGATCACCAGGTTGAATTGCATGG
>DATEZM010000326.1:0-5953 GCA_035255625.1 Rhizomicrobium sp.
CCTTCGGGCCTGCCCCATATCGGTACATTCGGCGAAGTGGCGCGCACCACCTGGGTCCGCCATGCCTTCAACACGATGTCGAACGTTAAGACGCGATTGATCGCGATCTCGGACGACATGGATGGCCTGCGCAAGGTGCCCGACAATCTGCCCCATCCCGAAATGCTAACGGCCAATCTCGGCAAGCCGCTGACCTCCGTGCCCGATCCGTTCGGCACGCACGAAAGCTTCGGCCACAACATGAACGCGCGGCTGCGCGCCTTCCTCGATCACTATGGTTTCGATTACGACTTCCGCAGCGCGACGCAAATGTACAAGTCCGGGGTCTACGACGCGGCGTTGCTGCGCCTGCTCGCGAAGTACGACGAGGTGATGAAGGTGATGCTGCCCACGCTCGGTGATGAGCGGCAGCAGACCTATTCGCCGTTTTTGCCGATCAGTCCGCGCTCGGGCAAGGTGCTGCTCGCCAAAGTCATCGCCCATGACACGGTCAAAGGCACCATCACTTATATCGAGGATGACGGCAGCGAGATGACTGTCCCGGTCACCGGTGGACATTGCAAGCTGCAATGGAAACCCGATTTCGGCATGCGCTGGGCCGCCCTCGGCATCGATTACGAGATGTATGGCAAAGAGCACCTCCCCTCCGCGCGGCTCTACAACGAGATCTGCCGAATCGCTGGTGGCACCCCACCCGAGCAGTTCATGTTCGAGCTGTTCCTGGACGACAAGGGCGAGAAGATTTCCAAGTCGAAGGGGAACGGGCTTACGATCGACGAGTGGTTGACCTACGCGCCGGAAGAAAGTCTCGCGCTCTTCATGTTCCAGAAGCCGCGCGTCGCCAAACGGCTCTATTTCGACGTGATCCCGAGGGCGGTCGACGACTACATCGAGCTGCTCGAGAAGTATCACGCCAACGAGACAAGCGAGGCGGAGCGCTTCGACAATCCGGTCTGGCACATCCACAACGGCCATCCGCCGCAGGAGCGCTATCCCGTCAGCTTTGCGCTGCTGCTCACGCTTGTCACCGCCTCCAACGCGCACAATCACGACGTGCTGTGGGGGTTCATCCGCGCCTACGCACCTCATGCGTCGCCGGCCGCCAATCCCGGTCTCGCCCGGCTCGCCGATTTTGCGATCCGCTACTACGAGGACTTCGTCAAGCCAACCAAGCACTATCGTCCGCCTACGGATAAAGAGCGCGCCGCAATGGAAGACCTCGCCGCGCGGTTCGAGGCGCTGGGTGGTGAGCGCGACGGCGCCAAAGTGCAGGACGTCGTTTACGAGATCGGCAAGGCGCATCAGTTCGATCCACTGCGCGACTGGTTCAAGGCGCTTTACGAGGTGCTGTTCGGTCAATCCGCCGGGCCGCGCTTCGGCTCCTTCGCTGCCCTGTTCGGTTGCGCCGAGACCGCCGCGCTCATCCGACGCGCGCTGGCGGGCGAATTCACGGCACGGGCGGCATGAGGCGCATCCTCGTCTTGGTGGCGGCGCTGATGGCGCCGCTGGCGGCGCATGGTGTGCCCGACGCAGCGATCGTTTCTCCGTGGGAACTCTACGTCTCCGGGCGCTACGCGGAGGCAATGAAAGCCGGCGCCGCCGCCCAGACCGCGACAGGCTATCTGGTCGCCACGCGCGCTGCGCTCGCCGACGCCACGACGCGTGCCGCGCCGTGCTTGAATTGCCTGCGCCACGCCGAGGACCTGGCGCGTAAGGCGACGGCCGCCGATCCGAGACTTGTCGAGGCGCATGTTTATCTAGCGGTGGCGATGGGCTACGAGGCCCGTGCCATCGGACCGGTCTGGGCGCGGGCGCATAACTATCCCGGCAACGCCAAAGCCGAACTCGACGCGGCGTTGGCGCTCGACCCACGGAGTCCTTGGGCGCTCGGCGCGCTCGGCGGATGGAACGTCGAGATCGTGCGCACCGGCGGCGACTATCTCGCCAACTGGCTCTACGGTGCGACGGTGGACAAGGGGCTCGCTGCTTTCGCCTCGGCGTTCAAGGCGGCGCCAGACAATCTTTCGGTACGCTATCAATACGCGCTGTCGCTCTCCGGCTATGACTCCGCGCGCTTCGATCGCGATATCAGGGAAACCTTGGCGCGCATCGCAAAAGAGAAACCCGCCACGGCCTATGAAGTGCTCGCGCGCAACCGTGCCGCCGAGCTCGCTCTGTTGCTGAACAAAGGCGACCGCGACGCCTTCGCCGTCAGGGTGCGGCAGTATCAGGGCTATCCGTGAGCCATTTGCTTCCCCGCAACAGCGGGCGAGAAAAAGCGATGGCTTACTGACTCGCCCAGATGATCCGGTGCATGAACGCGATCTCCGACAGCGCGAAGCTGCGCTCCTCGAATTGCGGATTGAAGGACCGCAGTTCGATGCGCTGCGCCGTCTGGCGGGCAAGCTGCTTGGCCATCACCTCGCCGCCATGGGTGCGCACGACGACGCGGTCGCCACGCCGGATGCTCGCGGCCGGCGAGACGACGATGCGGTCGCCGTCGCGATAGACGGGCTGCATCGACTCACCAGTGATCTCCAGCGCATAGGCGTGCTCGTCGGCGACTTCGGGGAACGGGATCTCGTCCCAGCCCGCGCCAGACGGAAATCCCGCATCGTCGAAATAGCCCTGGGCGCCCGCCTGGGCGAGGCCAATCAGCGGCACGCTGCGGCTATAGCTGCGGCGCTGGCCGTCCTCGCGCGACACCAGCGCCACGAAATCGTCGAGGCTGGCGCCCGTCGCATTCAGGATTTTCGACACGCTCTCGGTCGACGGCCAGCGCAGCTTTCCATTGGCGCCACCGCGCTTGCTCTTGTTAAAAGTGGTCGGGTCGAGTCCGGCGGTCTTCGCCAGACCCGATGCCGACAATCCGTGGCGGGCGGCGAGGGCATCGATCGCGTGCCAGATCTGGTGGTGTGTCAGCATCGGAAATCGTCCTAAGAAGCGGGTCCCGTAAAGCGGGTAATTGTTCCTAGAAATGAGTTAATGGTAGGAATTACCACTCTCACCGTCACCCGGTCTAGAGGGCAGGAACTATGATTTTTGACGCCGCGGCGGCTCTGCTGCGTATTTTTCCGCCGGAATCGGCCCACCGCGCCACGCTCGCGGCGGTGAATATTTTTTCGCCCTTGCTGCCGGCGGCGGTAGCCGACGATCCGCGTCTCGCGGTCGATGCGCTCGGTCTGCGCTTCCCCAACCCGCTCGGCCTGGCCGCCGGTTTCGACAAGGATGCCGACGTGCCGGACGCGATGGCGAAATTCGGCTTCGGCTTCGTCGAATGCGGCACGGTCACGCCCAGACCACAGACCGGCAATCCACGCCCGCGGCTTTTCCGACTGCGCAAGGATCGCGCCGTCATCAACCGCATGGGCTTTAACAATGGGGGCATGGACGCAGCGGCTTCGCGCCTCGCAGCTCGCGTGCGGCGCGGCATCGTCGGCATCAATATCGGCGCCAACAAGGATTCGGTTGACCGCTTTGCCGACTACGCCGCCGCGTTCGAACGTCTGGCGCCGCTCGCCGACTATGTCGCCGTCAACGTCTCCTCGCCCAACACGCCGGGACTGCGCGGACTTCAAAGCCGCGATGAGCTCGCCCGGCTGCTCGGCATGTTGACCGGCGCGCGCACGCGGCTTTCGCTGCGCCAGCCGATCCTACTTAAGATCGCGCCCGATCTCGATCTGCGAGCGTTGGACGAGGTCGCCCAAGTGACCAGAGCTGCGGCGATCGATGGGCTCATCGTCTCCAACACCACCGTCGCGCGCCCGCAGAGCCTGACGAGCGCGCATGCAAAAGAGCAGGGTGGACTTTCCGGCGCGCCACTCTTCGAGCCTTCGACGCGAATCCTGCGCGAGATGCGCCGCCGCACCGCCGTCACGCTGATCGGCGTCGGTGGTGTGGCGAGCGGCGCCGACGCCTATGCCAAGATCCGCGCCGGCGCGAGCCTGGTGCAGCTCTACACCGCGCTCGCTTATGCCGGCCCCGGCCTCGTCACGCGCATCAAGCGAGAACTGCTGGGATGCCTTGAACGTGACGGCCTCAGGAATGTCGGTGAAGCGGTTGGGAAGGATGCGTAGACTTAACCGTCCCAACCGCGCTTTTCCCCCGCGTAGTGGCCTGCGCGCCGCACCAACCGCTGCGCGCAGCCATAGGGCGTTAACTGTCGGCAACCGCGAGTTCCGCAGCCAGTGATGGACGATATGGCCCCGCCTGAAGCTAGAAGCGCCGCCCGGCCCACAACTTCCCCACGCAGCCCCGAATGGTGCAGTCGCGCTGCACGTGGGCGTATAGTCGCCTCAAATGGGGGGACGGCATGCGGGAAGATATCGGCAAACTGGTCGGACGGCTGAGTGTCGGCGGACTGCTACTGCTTCACGGCATTCACAAGCTCTTGACCGGCATCGCGCCGATCAAGGCGATGGTCGTCGCGCATCATCTGCCGGATCTTGTCGCCTATGGCGTCTATATGGGCGAGATCGTCGGGCCGATCCTCGTCATCCTCGGCCTGTTCTCGCGGCTCGGCGGTGTGCTCATCGTGATCGACATGATCGCCGCCATCGCGCTGGCGGGCATGGCCAGCATCGCCAAGCTGAACGCCACGGGTGGCTATGCGCTGGAGCTCGAGACCTTCTATCTGCTCGGTGGTTTGTCGGTGGCCATGCTCGGCGCCGGCAGGATCGGGCTGAACATCGGCGGGCGGTGGAATTGACGTCACGCCAGCAGGAAATGCCCGCGTAGCCCGGCGACGGGTTTCGCCTCGTCTTCCTGCCACATTGTGGCGTGGACGTTGACGACGCGGCGTCCCTGGCGCTGCAGCGTCGCGCTCGCATGGCTCGCGGATGCCCGCGCGCTTCGCAGATAATCGATCGTGATGTCGACCGGCTTGGGCAGCGTCACCGCTTTCGTCGCCCACACGGTCTGCACGATCGCCGCGGTCTCGAGCAGCGAGCCGATCACACCGCCATGGATTGCCGGCAGCACCGGATTGCCGATCAGCTTGCCGTCGAATGGCATATCCAGGATGACGCGCCCGCCTTCGATCCGCGCCGTGATCCCGAGGAAAGAGCAATAAGGAACGGCGGCGATCAGCGCGTTGGCGTCCGGTGCCACGCCTTCGCGCGCGGCCTTGGCGAGCAGCTCCATCGCCTCAGCTCCTCACCAGCGTGCCGGGTACATCGGTGATCATGAAGGTGCCGGCGGCGAGCGCGACAACGTCTTCGGCATTCTCCTGATAGGCGCGAGCCCGCGCGAACACGATCTGGCGTGTGATCTTCACGCATTCGCCGACCACGGTGATGTCGCGGCCCGGCGTCGCTGCCTTCAGATAGTCGATCCGCAGATCGAGCGTCGCTATGCCCCGCATTGCGCTGGCGCCCGGCTCGCGCGCCTCGGCCAGAGCCGAGCCCACCGCCATGCCGCAGGCCTGGTCGAGGACCCCGGTGATCGCCCCGCCGTGGACCACGCCGGTATCGGGATTGCCCACGATATGGGCGCCATAGGGCAGCCGTATTGTGCTCCTGCCCGGCTCGGCCGCGACGAGCACCGCGCCCAGTGCGTTGAGAAACGCCGTCCCGCCCTGGGCGGTCATGAAGCGCTGCAGCATCTCGTTGGGAATGTCACTCATGAACCGGCGCTGATGAATTGCCAATGCCACCGTAGCGGGAGCGCCGCCGCGTCTGTCAAACTTGACCCTTGAAGTTCGCTATGCCGGTTCCCACTTAAGAGTGGGCTAGCCTCGGCCCGGCGCGCTTCATCTCTGTGCTGCGAACTCGAAAACAGTACGATGTGGTCGGCCGCTCAGGACATACTACATCTAGTATCACCCGAGTAGGCGCCCTTGAACAAAAATTGACGGGCCGTCACCAATCTATACAGTCCGGTGGTCACCCCTTTGAGACCGTCATGGATTCGACACTCGTCAAACCTCGCGCCGAGCCGCTCGGCAAGCGCGAGC
>DATEZM010000327.1:0-6394 GCA_035255625.1 Rhizomicrobium sp.
TCGCCTGCCTATGGCGGCGCAGATTATCGCCTGGGCTCCGGCGATAAAATCCACGTTACTGTCTACGACGAGGCCGATCTCAGCGGCGATTTCCAGGTCGACGCGACCGGACTCGTTCGCTTGCCACTGATCGGTCAGGTCAAGGCCGGCGGCCTCACCGCGCACGACGTCGAGAGCAACATCGCCGCGGCACTGGCGCAGGGCTATCTCAACGATCCCAAGGTGGCGGTGGAAATCACGACCTATCGTCCCTTCTACATCGTGGGTGAAGTCCAGAAGCCCGGTGAATATCCGTTCGCCAACGGGATGACGGCTTCGAGCGCAGTGGCGCTGGCCGGCGGCTACACGCCCAAGGCCGTATCGAGCGTGGTCTATGTCCGCCATCAGGGCGACAATACGGAGCACCGCCTCGCGGCGAGTGATGCCACGTCGATCCGTCCCGGCGACGTTGTGCGCGTCGATTCCACGGCTTTCTGGGATGTCATGGACGTGCTTTCGCCGCTCGCGGGCGCCAGCGCGCTGCGCTACGCGGTTCCTTAGCGGCGAGCTTGACTTGTAAGCTGCGGCATCTTCGGCCATAGGATCGCCGCATGACCGCGCCCAATTCCGTCGTCAAAGTCGGCTCCGTCGAAGTCGGAAACGCCCGGAAGCTCGCCCTCATCGCCGGCCCTTGCCAGCTCGAGAGTCGCGCGCACGCATTCGAAATGGCGTCGGCGTTGAAGGAGATGGCGGCCAAGGCCGGACTGGGCCTCATCTATAAGACGAGCTTCGACAAAGCCAACAGGTCCAGCACCGCCGGAAAGCGCGGCATCGGTCTCGAAAAGTCGCTGCAGATTTTCGCCGATCTGCGAAGTGAACTCGGTCTTCCCATTCTCACCGACATCCACGAACGTGAGCAGTGTGCCATCGTTGCCGAAGTCGTCGATGTTCTGCAGATTCCTGCTTTTCTCTCGCGCCAGACCGATCTCATCTTTGCTGCCGCCGCGACCGGAAAGGTCGTGAACGTCAAGAAGGGCCAGTTCCTAGCCCCCTTGGACATGAAAAACGCCATCGCCAAGGTCAACGAGGCCGGCAATCCCAATGTGCTCGTGACCGAGCGCGGCGTCTCCTTCGGCTACAACACGCTGGTCGTCGACATGACCTCTATCCCGAAAATGGCAAGGCTCGGCGCACCCGTCGTGATCGATGCCACCCATGCCGTGCAGCAGCCGGGCGGGCAGGGCGACCGCTCCGGCGGCGAGCGTGAAATGGCGCCCTACATTGCGCGCGCCGCGGTCGCGGTCGGCGTCGCCGCCGTGTTCATCGAGACCCACAACGATCCCGACGACGCAGCGAAGCGCGGAATTTCAGACGCAGCCAACATGCTCTGGCTCAAGGATGTTCCGGCGCTACTCGGCGATCTGGTCGAACTCGACCGCATCGCCAAGCGGCCGCATCGGAGCTAGGTGGCGCTGACCGCCATCCAGGCGTTGACGATCCCCCAGACCGAGAGGATGAGAAGTCCTGCCGTCGCAATGATCGTGATGAGGAATCCGTTGCTGCGTTTGCCTGCCTCGGCGATGTAGCCTTGCATGTACATGAATCGACCGATAATCCAGACGAGGCCAAGCACGGCGGGCAGCCACGGCAACATCATGAAATAGGTGGTCGCCAGCCATAGCAGCGGCAGGAACACCACGAACTGTTCCAAGGTGTTCACCTGCACACGATAGGCGCGTTCGAATTCCGGATTGCCTGTGACCGCGGGCGCGTCGATCTTGTGCTTGCCGCGCATCTGCGCGACGACGAGGCCCGTATAGAAGACGAACAGTACGGAGAGAACGGTAACGACCGCGCTGAGCAGCGTGGCTGGTACGGCATGCATGGCGTCTGCCCCCTAAGGCTGAACTCCCGCGCGACGATTCGCGCGGGAGATTTGTCGCCAGCCTATAGGGATTCGGCCCGAGCCGGTTACTGCCCGCCGCCCTGCCCGCCCATATGGGCCGCCAGGAAGGCGTCGATCTTGGCCTTGACGTCGGCCTGTTGTGCCGGCGTCAGCGCCGCCCAGTGGGCGTCGAGATCGGCCTTCATCTTGGCCTTGTCGGCATCCGACATCGACATGAAATGCTCACGCTGCTGCTGGCGATAGACGTGGCGCTGGTCTTCGGTCATTCCGGCCGTAGCCTTCATGGATTCGGCGAACAACATCATGCGTTCTTCGGGTGTGAACATGCCGCGCATCATGCCGCCGCCATGGCCACCCATCATGCCTCCGCCGGGCGGGGGAGGCGGCGGGTCGGCATAGGCTGCCGCCGAACCTATGAGCGAGGCGGCCACCGCCGCGAGAGCGAGTTTCGAAAGGGACATTCTGACACTCCGTTGAACCGCAGATTGAACGCGGAAAGTGCCCCTCTCCGTCGCCCGCTTGCTGGCGCGCGATCCATCCCTTAAGCACACCGAATTGGACAATTCCATGACGGGGCCCGCATGACGGCGATTATCGACATCACAGGCCGCGAGATTCTCGACAGCCGTGGCAACCCGACCGTCGAGGTCGATGTGCGTCTGGAGGACGGCTCTTTCGGCCGCGCCGCCGTGCCTTCCGGCGCCTCGACCGGGGCGCATGAGGCGGTGGAACTTCGCGACGGGATTGCCAGGCGCTATGGCGGCAAGGGTGTCGAAAACGCTGTTGCCGCGGTCAACGGTGAAATATTCGACACCTTGTGCGGCATGGAGGCCGAGGACCAGGTTCGCCTCGACCGGCTGATGTGCACGCTGGATGGCACGCCGAACAAGGCGCGGCTCGGCGCGAACGCGATCCTCGGTGTTTCGCTCGCCATCGCCAAGGCCGCGGCCGTGGCGTCGCGCCTGCCGCTCTATCGCTATGTCGGCGGCGCCAAGGCACAGACCCTGCCGGTGCCTTTGATGAACATCATCAATGGCGGCGTACATGCTGACAACCCGATCGACTTCCAGGAATTCATGATCATGCCGGTCGGCGCACCAAGCTTCCGCCAAGGGCTGCGCATGGGATCGGAAGTGTTCCACGCGCTGAAGAAGGCGCTGCACGACGCCGGCCATAACACCAATGTCGGCGACGAGGGCGGCTTCGCGCCGAACCTCAAGAGTGCCGACGAGGCGCTCGGCTTCATTATGTCCGCGATCGAGACGGCTGGTTACCGGCCGGGCGAGGATGTGATGCTGGCGCTCGATCCGGCGTCGACGGAGTTTTTCAAGAAGGGGAAATACGTTCTGGAAGGCGAGGGCAAGACGCTCGATCCGGCCGGTATGGTCAAGGTCTATGAAGACCTCTGCGCCCGCTATCCCGTCGCATCGATTGAAGACGGCATGGCGGAGGATGACTGGGAAGGCTGGGCCGCTATCACCAAAGCGCTGGGCAAGAAGGTGCAGCTCGTCGGCGATGACCTCTTCGTCACCAACACCACACGTCTCACCGAGGGCATCAGAAAGGGCGTCGCCAACGCAATCCTCATCAAGGTCAACCAGATCGGCTCTTTGACCGAGACGCTCGACGCCGTCGATACCGCGCATCGCAATGCTTATCGCGCCGTGATGTCCCACCGCTCCGGCGAGACCGAGGATTCGACGATCGCCGACCTTGCCGTGGCGACCAATTGCGGACAGATCAAGGCCGGCTCGCTGTCGCGCTCCGACCGCCTCGCCAAATACAATCAGCTCCTGCGCATCGAAGAACAGCTCGGCGATCAGGCCGTCTACGCCGGCAAGAGCGTGTTAAGGCGCTGACGTGGCCGGATTTAACCTCTTTTCGCTTGACCGGCCGAATCAGTTCGTGATTCGGTCGGCTGCATGCGAATCAAGCGCAGCGTGATGCGGGTCTTTGTCCTTTCCGTGGTACCGGCGATCAGCTGCGCCGTCGTCGCCTATTTCGGTTATTACGCGATATGGGGTGAGCGCGGCCTGCTCGCCCTGTCCGACACCAAAGCCAGCCTCGGCGTCGCCCAGCAGCAACTTGCCGATGCCCAAAGCAAGCGCCTGCGACTGGAGCACCGCATCGCGCTGATGCGTGCCACCGACCCCGACCTGGTTGAAGAATTGGCGCGCAGCAGGCTCATGATCGGCGGTCCTGGCGAGGTGGCGGTTTCACGGGCCGCACATTAGGTTCTGACATTCCGTCAGTGCTTGCCAAGCGGGCGCGCCCTTGCCAAAACCGGGCTTGCAACGCCCGCCCGCCCTCCGAGCGCAAAGGTCATGACCGTGCCCCAAAAGGCCGCCGAAACCGGCGTCAAGGACGCCGGACCGAACGGCGTGTCGCTCAAGCGGTTCTATTCGGACATGCTCCTGATCCGGCGTTTCGAGGAGAAGGCCGGCCAGCTCTATGGCATGGGACTGATTGGCGGCTTCTGCCATCTCTATATCGGCCAGGAGGCGGTCGTGGTGGGCGTCCAGGCGGCACAACGCCAAGGCGATCAGGTGATCACCGCCTATCGCGACCATGGCCACATGCTCGCCTGCGGCATGGATCCCAAGCGCGTCATGGCGGAACTCACCGGCCGCGCCACCGGCTATTCCAAAGGCAAGGGCGGCTCGATGCACATGTTCTCCGCCGAGAAGCATTTCTACGGCGGGCACGGCATCGTCGGTGCACAGGCGCCGTTGGGCACGGGGTTGGCCTTCGCCAACAAGTACCGTGGCAACGAGAATGTGACCGTCACCTATTTCGGCGACGGCGCCGCGAACCAGGGCCAGGTTTACGAGAGCTTCAACATGGCGGAGCTGTGGAAGCTGCCCGTGGTCTACGTGATCGAGAACAACCAGTACGCTATGGGCACGAGCGTGGAGCGCTCCAGCGCCGAAACGCATTTTTTCAAGCGTGGTTCGTCCTTCAACATCGAAGGCCGCCAGGTCGACGGCATGGATGTCGAAGCGGTCCACAAGGCTGCGTCGGAGGCACTCGAATGGTGCCGCGCCGGTAAGGGGCCGATCATCCTGGAGATGAAGACCTATCGCTATCGCGGCCATTCGATGTCGGATCCCGCGAAATATCGTTCGCGCGAAGAGGTCACGGCGGTGCGCGAGAAGCGCGATCCCATCGATCATCTCGGTCAGAGGCTGCTAGCGCAGAAGCTAGCCAGCGAGGACGACCTCAAGGCGGTCGACAAGGAAATCCGAGCGGTGGTGAACACTGCCGCCGAATACGCCACCGAAAGCCCCGAGCCCGATCCCGCCGATCTGTACACGGACATTCTGGCATGAGCATCCAGATCCTCATGCCAGCGCTTTCTCCGACGATGGAGGAAGGAAAGCTCGCCAAGTGGCTGGTCAAGGAAGGCGACGAAGTTCGTTCCGGCGACATTCTGGCCGAGATCGAGACCGACAAGGCGACAATGGAATTTGAGGCGGTCGATGAGGGCCGCATCGGCCAGCTGCTCGTGCCCGAAGGCACCGAGGGCGTGAAGGTCAACCAGCCGATCGCGACGCTTCTCGGCGACAACGAAGATAAGTCCGCGCCAGCCCCGATCCAGGCGCCCGCCGCGCCGTCAGCACCCAAGCGCGAGGCCGTCAAGGCTGTCAACAAGAAGCCTGAGGCGCCGAAGGTCGAGGCACATGCCGCGCTCGACGATCCGGAAATCCCGCAAGGCACTGAGATGGTGACCATGACGGTGCGCGAGGCGCTGCGCGATGCCATGGCCGAAGAGATGCGCCGCGACGACACCGTCTTCCTGATGGGCGAGGAAGTTGCGCAATACCAAGGCGCTTACAAGGTCAGCCAGGGGCTGCTCGAGGAATTCGGCGCGCGTCGCGTCATCGATACGCCGATCACCGAGCACGGCTTTACCGGTCTCGGTGTCGGCGCCGCTTTCGCGGGCCTGCGCCCCATCGTCGAGTTCATGACCTGGAATTTCGCGATGCAGGCGATCGATCAGATCATCAATTCTTCGGCCAAGACGCGCTACATGTCCGGCGGCCAGATGAGTTCACCGATCGTGTTCCGCGGCCCCAATGGTCCGGCGGCCCGCGTTGGCGCCCAGCACAGCCAGGATTATTCGTCCTGGTACGCGCATATCCCCGGCATCAAGGTGATCGCGCCCTATTTCGCCGCCGATGCCAAGGGGCTACTCAAGGCCGCGATCCGCGATCCCAATCCGGTGATTTTTTTGGAGAACGAAATCGTCTATGGCCGCTCCTTCCCGGTGCCCAAGCTCGACGATTTCGTGCTGCCGATCGGCAAGGCGCGCGTCGTGAAGGCGGGCAAGGACGTAACGCTGGTGGCGCATTCGATCTGCGTCGGGCTCGTCCTCGAAGCGGCTGAGAAGTTGGCTGCCGAAGGCATCGACGCGGAGCTGATCGACCTGCGGACGCTGCGCCCGCTCGACACAGCGACGGTCATCGCATCGGTGCGGAAGACCAACCGCGTCGTGACGGTGGAGCAGGG
>DATEZM010000328.1:0-5688 GCA_035255625.1 Rhizomicrobium sp.
GCCGACAGCCTCGCCTTCATCTCCATGGACGGCCTCTACCGCGCCATGGGCGTGGGCGCGCGCAATACGGACGCGCCGCAATTCTGCGACGCCTGCTTCTCCGGCGCCTATCCGATCGCGCTGACCGACATCACCGGCGGCGCCAAGACCGGGCAGCTGTCGCTGCTGGCCGACGTCGCGTGAACGCACCGCTTGAAAACAAGATCGCGCTCGTTACCGGCGCGTCGCGGGGCATCGGGCGGGCGGCGGCGCTGGCGCTGGCGAAAGCCGGGGCGCATGTCATCGCGCTGGCACGCACCACCGGCGGGCTCGAGGAGCTCGACGACGAGATCCAGAAATCCGGCGGCGCGGCCACGCTGGTGCCGCTCGATCTGCGCGACTTCGCAGGCCTGGATCGGCTCGGCCAGTCGATCTTCGACCGCTGGGGCCGGCTCGACGCCTTTCTCGGCAATGCCGGATCGCTCGGCGTGCTGACGCCGCTGTCGCATCTCGATCCCAAAGTGTTCCAGGAGCTGATCGAGGTGAATGTCACCGCCAATTGGCGGCTGATTCGCTCGCTCGATCCGCTGCTGCGCCAATCCGAAGCCGGGCGCGTGCTGTTCGTCACCTCCGGCGCGGCGCGCCACCACACGCCGTTCTGGGGCGGATATGGTATGGCCAAGGCGGCGCTGGAATCGCTGGCGCTCACCTATGCCGCCGAATGCGCGACGACCAAGGTGCGCGTGAACCTGCTGAGCCCGGGCGCCGTGCGCACGAATATGCGCGCACGCGCCATGCCGGGCGAAGACCCTGAGACTCTGCCTGCACCGGAAACTGTTTCACCGCTCATCGTCGAACTCCTTTCGCCGTCGTGCACGCGCAACGGCGAGCTCGTGGCCTTCAAAGCCGCGTGATCGCTTACACCTGTGGGGATATGGGTTGATCGGGCGCCGGAAACGGCAAATTGGCGCCGTGTGTTCTGTTCCGCCGCGCATGTTACGCTCGGCGAAGGGATTCAAACGGGGCGGCCGTGCAGACTGCTGGACAACAACAAAGTGGGGTGCCGGCGGTCAGGCTTGCGGGCTTCCTGTATGCCCTGATCATCGCCGGCGCGCTTTTTGCTCCGTTTCCGGTTGTTCCATCCGGCATGATGCATGGCGACGCGACGTTGCCGACAATCGCTCAGATCATGGCGTCAAAGCCGAACTACGTTCTCGGCGGCATCGCTCAATTGTTTCTTGGCGCATGCGATGTCGGCGTGGCCGTGATCCTCTATCAATTGCTTGCGCCAGTCGGCAAAGGCCTCTCCTTGTTCGCGGCGGCGTTGAGGATCGTTTTTGTCGCGATCGCCAATGCCAACGTGCTGAATCACTTTGCGCCCCTGCTCATTCTCAGCGGCGCATCCTACCTCTCGGCCTTCAGGCCCGATCAACTGCAGGCGCTTGCCCTCGCATTCATCAGACTCCGCACTGTCGGATTGGACATCGCGCTGGTTTTCTTCGGTTTTCATTGCATCGTTGCCGGTTATCTCATCTTCAGATCGACGTTCCTGCCGCGCATCCTGGGGCTGCTGCTCATGATCGGCGGGATCGGCTATATGGCGAATATCCTGGCGGGCCTGCTTCCGACGACGACGACGAGTCTCATCTTCCCCTACATCATGCTCCCAGCGGGAGTTGCCGAAATTTCGCTGAGCTTGTGGCTCATGATCGCTGGCGTAAACGTCGCGCGATGGCGCTCAATGTTCGCTGCCGCGAGCAATCGAACGGCATAACGGCGTTCCAGATCGGAAGGGCCCGCTCGCACCTGTGGGGATATGGGTGATTTGGTGCGTAGACCGACTCGGTTCAAGGGGCCGTCGAAAATAAATTAGAGCCTCTCGAACAGGGCGCTTATCCAACAGCAGGAGTCACGCGGAGCCACGGAGAGCGCGGAGATTCCAATTTTGCTGCGTGGATAAGTTTTCTCGCTGCACCGCCGCGAACGATATTTTGTTTCGCGGAAATATTGGCGAAATTGTCTTTGACGGGTCCAACGCTGTAGGTGAGGGAGTCCTGTGGCGCTGTTACAGTTTGGCCTCTCGGCTACGTTGCCGCCTTCACGATCCGTCACCATATGATTGCGATGCGAGAAGTCGCCAGATGGACCGGAATCCTTTGGATGGCAGCGGTCGCAGTTTTTACTGGAGTGACTGGCGCCGCTGAAGCCGTGGAAGGTAGGGCCTTAATCCTCCCAGCGACGGGCGGCCTCGGCGAGGTTAGCTTGCTAGGGGCGGTGGCATACCTCGGGTATTGCCTGTATTGTTGGGGAACGCGGAGAAGTTTTTGAATCACTCTCGTTGGTTTCGGTGATGCCGACGCGCGATCCGGTCGCGCGATTGCCCAAAGTGTGAGGCCGACCAGCGCCGAAGCCCCCGAGCACTGAGAATTATTTCAGCGTCGCCGACGGCGCGGTGATGTTCTGCGCTTCGTAGGCCTTCATGCGCGCGATCGCCGGCTCGCCGGTGCAGAGCTGCATGAAGAGGTTGCGCTCCAGCGCCAGGCCTTGCGCCAGCGGCGTCGCTGCCGCGCCACGCACCAGTCGCTTGATCGCGGCGACAGACTCCGGCGTGTGGGTGGCAATGCGCCGCGCGATTTCCAGCGCGCGGTCGAGTGCTTTGCCAGCGACGCATTCCTGCACGAAGCCCTTCGCCGCGGCCTCGGCGGGGTTGAGCGTTACGCCCATCAATATGTGCAGCAGCGCATTGGCGGTGCCGATGGTGCGCGGCAGGCGCTGCGTGCCGCCGCCGCCGGGCAGGATGCCGACATTGATCTCCGGCAGGCCGATCTGGAAATCGCCCGCCTGCGCGATGCGGATGTCGCAGGCGAGGCAGAACTCGAAGCCGCCGCCCATCGCCGAGCCCGAGATCGCCGCGATCACCGGCTTGGGCATTGCCTCCACCAGCGCCATCGCCTGGTCGAAACTGCCGGCCTGATAGGGCGCGTTCTCCGGCCAGTTCTGGCCCTTGAGCCGCTCGCCGAGTGCGATGAGGGCCGCCACCGAATAGTGCCGCACGAAATAACCCGGCGCGCCGCCGGTGACGACGATGGCGCGCACGCCGTCATCGGCGCTAAGCGCTGTCAGCGCCGCGAACAGCGCATCGCTCATCTCGGGATCGAAATAGATGCGCTTGGCGCTGCCCAACGTCACGATTGCGACGCCGGCATCGATGCGGGTGGAGAGAACTTCGGGATTGGGCATGGATGGGCTCCGATGGTGCTGCGCCAAGCTTAGTCCCACACACAAAAATCACCATGGCCGGGCTTGACCCGGCCACCCAGCTGGCGAGCGGCAGCGAGCCGATGACTCTTTGTTGGCGCTTCGCGCGCTGGGTGGCCGGCTCGGGGGCCGGCCATGGTGAAGTTGGGGGTGTTGCGCCACGCCCTCACCCGAACGTCGCTGCGCGCCGTTCGACCTCTCCCGCTTTACGGGAGAGGTTAGTCTTCCGCGTAGGGATTCTTCCCGCCGCGCATGAGAAAGCGCAGGGGCGTGCCTTTGAGGTCGAACGCCTCGCGGATGCCGTTGGTCAGGTAGCGGATGTAGTCCTCGGGCAACGACTTCAGCTGGTTGCCGAAGAGGGCGAAGGTCGGCGGACGCGCCTTGACCTGCGTCATGTAGCGCACGCGCACGCGGCGGCCGCTGATCGCGGGCGGGGCGTGCCGCTCCAATGCCTTTTCGAGAAAGCGGTTCAGCGCCGAGGTGCCGATGCGCTTGGTCCAGGCCGTGTAGGCGGACAGCACGGCCGGCACGATGCGGTCGAGGCCTTCGCCGGTCAGCGCGGAGATGCCGATCAGCGGCGCACCGGCGACTTGTGGCAGCGATTTGTCGAGCCGGTCGCGCAGATCGCCGACCGCGCCGGCGCGGTTCTCGACCAGGTCCCATTTGTTGGCGACGAAGACGACGGCGCGGCCCTCGCGCGCGATGAGATCGGCGATGGTGAGGTCCTGCTTCTCGAAGGCCTGTGTCGCGTCGAGCAGAACGATCACGCAATCGGCAAAGCGGATGGCGTCGAGCGTCGAGCCGACCGACATTTCCTCCAGCGTGTGGCCGGCGGTGCGCGCCTTGCGGCGCAGGCCCGCGGTGTCGTGCAGCACGAAGTCGCGGCCCTCGGCCGTCCAGGCTGCTGCGATGGCATCGCGCGTAATGCCGGCTTCGGGCCCCGTCAGCGTGCGCTCCTCGCCGAGCAGTCGGTTGAACAGGCTCGACTTGCCGACATTGGGGCGCCCGACGATGGCGAGACGGATGGGACGATCTTCGATCTCTTCGTCCGTGTCGTTGCTCTCGACGATTTCGTCGGCGGCTTCATCGTCTTCTTCGTGTGGCGCCGGTTCGACGTATTCTGCAATCGCCTCTTCAAGCGCGCCGAAGCCGAGCGTGTGTTCGGCGGAGACTGCGACCGGCTCGCCGAAGCCGAGCGCGTAGGCCTCGTTGTAGCCGGCATCGCTGGCGTGGCTCTCGCATTTGTTGGCGACGAGGATCACAGGTTTTCCCGCCCGGCGCAGCGCCTGCGCGATGGTCTCGTCGCCCGCGGTGATGCCGGACTTGCCGTCGATGACGAAGAGCGTCGCGTCGGCGTCGGCGATGGCCGCCTGGGTTTGCGCCGTCATGCGGCCGGCCAGCGTCTCCGGCTCCTCGTCCTCGAAGCCGGCGGTGTCGATGACGCGAAAGAAGCGCGCGCCGAGCGATGCGTCCGCCTCGCGGCGATCACGCGTCACGCCCGGCGTGTCGTGCACCAGCGCCAGCTTGCGGCCCACCAGCTTGTTGAACAGCGTGGACTTGCCGACATTCGGCCGGCCGATGATGGCGAAGGTGAAGGGCATGGCCGCCCTTGTAGCGAAGCGCCTAGCGCAGCGCCACCAGCTGCGCTTCGCTCGTGTAGAGATAGAGCGTGCCGTTGGCGACCACCGGCGCAATATAGGTGCCGGCCGGGATTTCCATCTTGCCGATCAGCTCGCCGGTATAGGGCGAAATCGCCGCGGCGATGCCCGTCGAGGACACCGCTATCAGCCGGTCGGAGACCAGCACCGGGCCGGACCACACGATCGATCCGTGCTTGCCTTCACTGTCCTCCCAGCGCTGCAGCTGATGGATCCACTTCACCTTGCCTTCCTTGCGGGTCAGGCAGATGAGCTGCTGCTCGGTGGTGATGACATAGACGTAGTCGCCCGCTGCCCATGGTGTCTCGATCCCGCCGATGTCGCGCGACCAAAGACGCTCACCGGTATTCAGGTTGATCGCGGCCATGACGCCGGAATGGCTGATGGCATAGACGGTGTCCCGGTCGACGACCGGCTTGCCGGCGATGTCGTCGAGCTCGGAAAGCGCGGTTGGCACGCCGGAATGGGTCAGCATGTCGTTCCAGGCCGGGCGGCCGTTCTGCACACGCAGTGCATAGATCTCGCCCGAAGAGTAGGGCGCCAGGACATATTCGCCGGCAACCGCAGCGCTGGTGCTTTCCAGGATGCCGGCCGATTCCGTAATGCCCTGATGATCCCACAATTTCCGCCCATCGGTCTGGGCAAGCGCGAAGAAATGATTGTCGTAGGACGACACGAACACCCGTCCGCCATTCGCCGTTGGCGCATTGACGATCGGCACCGCGAGGTCCTGCTTCCACAGGATCTTGCCGCTCGTCGCGTCGAGCGCCACCACCTCGCCGAAGCCGCTGGT
>DATEZM010000329.1:0-11843 GCA_035255625.1 Rhizomicrobium sp.
GAGGAAATCCGCCTGCGCAATTTGCCGTCGCCGTCCGAGCTGCCCTATACCAATCCTTGGGGCGTGAATTACGATTCCGGCGATTATCCGCGCCTTCTCAAAGACGGCCTGAAGCGCGCCGACCGCGCCGGCTTTGCTGCCCGCAAGGCCGAGGCCGCAAAGCGTGGCAAGCTGCGCGGCTTCGGTTTCGGCTACTATGTCGAGATCACCGGCGCCGCGGGCCAGGAGCCGGCGGCCATTAAGTTCACCGACAATGGCGGCGTCGAGCTCTATTGCGGCACGCAATCGAACGGGCAGGGACACGAGACGGCCTTCGCCCAACTCGTCGCCGAGAAGCTCGGTGTGCCGTTCGAATCCATCACGGTCAAGCAGGGCGACACCAACTGGGTGAATGGCGGCGGCACCGGCGGTTCGCGTTCGCTCAACATGTCGGGCGGAGCGCTGCTCGTCTCCTCCGATGAAGTCATCAAGAAGGGCAAGACCGCGGCAGGGCAGGTGCTCCAGGCGGGCGGCAAGGAAGTCGGATTCGACGTTGTCGAAGGCGTCGGCACCTTCGCGGTCGCCGGCACCGGCCAGGCGATCACCGTCGGCGAACTCGCGGTCACGCTCAAGCGCGAGAAGCTGCCCGGCTTCGAGACCGGTCTCGACAGCGACGGCGTCTACCAGGGCCAGGCCTCGACCTTTCCGAACGGCTGCCATGTCTGCGAGGTCGAGGTCGATCCGGAGACCGGCCTCACCGAGATCGTCTCCTATCATGTGCTCGACGATTTCGGCCGCATCATCAATCCGATGCTGGTCGCGGGCCAGGTCCATGGCGGCATCGTGCAGGGGCTGGGCCAGGCGTTGCTCGAGAATATCGTCTATGACGAAAGCTCGGGTCAGCTTCTGACCGCGAGCTTCCAGGACTACGCGATGCCGCGCGCCGCCGACATGCCGGACATCGACTTCAAATATGAAGAGGTGCTCTGCGTCACCAACCCGCTCGGCGCCAAGGGCTGCGGCGAGGCTGGCACGGTCGGTGCGCTGCCCGCGGTAATGAGCGCCGTCGCCGACGCCCTCGGCGTCCTGCACATCGACATGCCGGCGACTCCGGAACGCGTATGGCGCGCGCTCAAGGAGAAGAAGGCGGCGTAGTCCTCAGTTGGTCGTCGCAGGCGCAGGCGTCGCCGCCGGGGCGGGCGCGGCGCCAGTCGTCGCCGGTGGCACATACGCGGCGATCGCCTTGGCCAGCGTGTCGCGCTCGTCGCAACCGTCCGGACACAGGTTCGCAAGCGTCGCCAGTTCTTTCTGCGCCGACGCGGGGTCGTACATTTGCAGATAGAGTTCGCCGAGATATTCGTGCGCGCCCTTGTGATTGGGATCCGATGTCAGCGCGCGCCTGTAGTAATCTAGCGACGACGGGAAATCGCCGGTCATGCGCTTGGTGTAGCCGAGATAGTTGAGAATGTCGGCGTCGCCCGGCTTGTCGGCGAGCGCGATCAGCAGATGTGGAATCGCGTCGGAATATTTCTCGTGCTTGATGAGACGCACCGCCTGGGCGTAGTCGCTCATCGTCGGCGTCGTCATCATGCCGCCGCCATAGCCACCGTTGCCTCCACCACCGCCGCCGCCCATGGAAAATGAGGGTGTCGTCACAGCCAGCATTGCCGCAGCTGACGCCAGCGCGAACCAGGTCTTGCGCATCGTGTCTCTCCGTTGAAATCTGCCGCATTGTACCGCGAGTGCTTGGGCCGCAGAAGCGGCGAAGATTGACTTAAGGTGTAAAGGGGGAGGAAGTTCGGCCTATGGAAACATCGACTCTCGCCGAAACCCGCCCGGTTCGCCGCAGGCCCGAAAGCCTCGCCAAGCTGAAGCGCGCCGCGCGCAAGCTGTTCGTCGAGCGTGGCTATCACGCGACGCGGCCCCAGGACATCGCGCGCGAGGCGAGCCTCGGCCACGGCACCTTCTATCTGCATTATCCCGACAAGAAGGCCTGCTTCCTGGCCTTCGTCGACGACGCGCGTGAGGAGTTGCACCGCTTTATGACGGCGCGGCAACCGGCGGATACGTCGCTGGAGAGCCGCATCGCCGCCAATCTGAAAGCGATCTATGAATATTCCGCCGAACATCCGGGCGTACTTGCTGCAGCGATGACTGACGAGCTTGTGATCGACGCGGAAGGTGCGCAGGCGACGCCGCTTCTTGTCCGCTGGGGTTTCGATTGGGGCGATACCGTGCGCGAGATGATGGCCCAGGGCATCGCCTGCTCTACCTATAACGCCGACATCGTCGGCCAGGCGATCTTGGGAGCGATACACCAGGTCGCCAGCGAAGGCGGCCGCTCGCAGCGCCCCCGCGAGGAAGTCCTCGACAATCTCACGCGTTTTCTCGTGAAGGCGCTGAAGCCGTAACCTTGCCGCGAAGGGCAGCGCGCTGATCGCGAGCACTGGTATCTTCCCGCTCCCACCGGCACCCTTCATCCCAAAGCGCCCCGGTTGAACCGTCAGTTCACTTTAAAGCTCACTCCGGCCAGCAGCGCGTGGTCGGAGAAGTGCTGATGTTCCGTGTCGGTGCCGTCCGATAGCGCGGCGGACTCGCTCTGGCTGAAGCGGTATTCGCCGAACAGCGAAGCGCGGTCGCTGAGATCGGTGCGCATGCCCGCTTCCGCCTGATAGGCCGGCTTCCAGTCACGCCCGCGGAAGGCCGCGATCTCGCCGCCGAGATTCTCGATGCCGAAGCCGGCGCCGACATAGGGCGTGACCGGCGAGTTCCTCATCAGGTCCCAAGTGGCGTTCGCCATCACACCGGTGGATGACAGATGCCCGGTACTCAGCACGCCGTCGATCCGGCTGAGGTCCGAGTGCTGATAGAGCGAACTCATTTCGAGACGAAGCCCGTTGCCATAGTCGTAGCCGAGCGCCCCGCCCGCCACGAAGCCGGTGCCGAAGCTCTCGCGTTGCACGCCGCCGGTGCTGTCCAGATGCAGGCCCGGCGGCAGCGACACACCGCCTTCGCCCGACGCGTACCAGCCCGGCTCGCCGGCCAGCGCTGCGCCGACGCCGAGCCCGATCGCGACGCCGAACGCGGCCGCGAACACGATTCTCTGTCTCATGCTTTTCTCCTTGGGGTTGGTCGGATGCCGGGTGGGCGATCCGCGCCTCGGCAGTGTCGTGGAGGGGCCTCTCAGGAGTTTGTCTTGCGGGTTGCAAGCCTTTCAAAGGCCTGACGATTTATTGCGGACTTCGATTTCCAGAGAGTGACCTGTGTGCAATGCCCGGCGTTGACAGGCGCGTCGAACTGACAAACTATCAGCGCGCGTCCCGCGCCAGGGAACGGACCGTTTGCATCAGAGGAATACGCGATGGCGAAGCTCAATTTCACGCGCGACGAAATCATGGCCGACCATGCTTATGCCGAGCCGCAGGTCGAGGCCGGCTATCGTCTGCATGGCGGCTTCGACGCCAAGGGCACCTATATTTCGCCGCGCACGCTCAATCGTTGGCCGGCGGTACAGGCATGGCAAGCGCAACTCGGCACACGCGGTTGGCCGGTGATCGACGCGACGTTGCGTCTCCTGAAGCGCGGGCCTTATCCGACCGTCGACCAGCAGAAATTCCTCCTCGGCCACGGCTTCGGCGAGACGTTGTGGAATTCACTCACCATCACCGGGATTATCGAGGCGCGCGGCGGGATGCTGGCGCAAGCGGTGGCCCCCGACTTTCAGAAGATCGTCGTCGAATCGCTCGGCGACACCGCGCTCGGCCATCTGAACAAGGGGCTCCTCGCCGCGCATGGTTATGACGATGGCGGCCGCAAGGACATCGGACAAGGTGGTCACGACGACATGTGGTTCGCGGTGCGCGATGCGCTGTTCGGGAAGAACGCCTATCCGATACCGGAAGTACCGGCGAGCATTGCGCGGCCTGAAACCGGTCGCCGCATTCCACAGGTCGACAAGGAATACGAGGACTGGATCTTGCTGTTGATGAACGTGCTGATGATCGAGGTGAAGGCGGAGAGCTTCTTTTCCTTCTGTCAGTCGATCATGCGCGATCCGACCAATTTCAAGGACCGGCGCCCGGCGGCGAACCATGCCGCCGATCTGGTCGAGCGCATCCGCACCGACGAGGCAATCCATGTCGCCTATCTCGCGACCGTCATCTCCGAGCTGCGCAGCCTCACCATCCGCACGCTGGGTGGCGCAACGGTGCCCGGCGCGTCGCTGATCGATCCGATCTGGGAGCAGATGATCGAATGGCACACCGTGACGGCGGCCGATGCCGGCAAGCAGCAGTCGCGCGAAGCGATCATCGCGCGCCTGAAGGCCAAGCCGAACGGTCCGGCGCTCGCCGCGACCTTCGACTCGCTGGAATTCCGCCAGGCGGCCGAATAGCGCTCAGTCCTGCGTCCATAATGAAACCTGCACGCCGCGCTCCACGAGCGCGTTCTGTCCTGCTGGCGAATAGAACGCGCCAACCTGCAGCGACCAGTGACGCGAAAGTTTTTGCACCAGTGAGAGCTCGAGCTTGTGGCTACGGTAGTAAGTGTAAGGCGGCTTCGCGTCGCCGGCGCTGACGATGTTGAAGCTCTGCAGCATCACCATCCAGCGCTTGTTGAGCCACAATCCCGCGGTGAGATCGACGGGTGTCTCGTCCGGTCTCGGACTCGCGATCCAGCGCTGTGCCGCTTGCAGGTCCAGGAAACCGTCGCGCCCGAACAGTTTGAAACTCGTTCCATAAAGTAAGCGCAACTCGATCTGCCGCCCCGAGGCGCGGTTGGCAGACACCGACAGATCGAATGCGCCGGCGGTCTTGTATGAGCCTTGGATCGAAAGATCGCCGTGGCGACCGTCGAGAAGAAGCCGCGCGCCGCCCTCGAGCGACGCGTCGCTCACATGTGTCGTCGCGCCGCCTACCGGCTGCACGCGCGCCAGCACATAGTCCGGTGTCGCAAACAGCGTCAGATAGCCGGTCAATCCGTATTCAAAGGTGTTTTGAATCAGGAGCTTGTTGAAGCTGGCCCGCAGGTCGGCGCGGCCCTTGTCGTCGAAGCTGAGCTCGGCGCTACTTTGCGTCGTCGCGGTGAAGACCTGCCAGTGCCCGCGTGGCAATGTCCATGCCGCGGCGTGCGCCATCCCTGTCGAAAGCGCTGCCGCAACAACGAAAGCGAGCGTGCGCATCATCACCGGCGCAACTGGCTCAGACCATGCGGCGTCTTTTCCCAGTGGAACGGCCGCGTGACGAGTTGACCAAGTCCGTGCCACGCCGCGAACGAGATCATCGCCCAGTAGAGCGGCACTGCGAGACCGTAGGGTGAGAGACTATGCCGGCCACGCCGGATCGGACTGGCGACCGCCAGCGCCGTCAGAAGCAGATTTCCAAGCGCGAAAACGCAGAGCGAGGTCGTGGTCGGACCGTGCTGCCCAACGACCGCGGACAAAAGGAAAACCAGCCACAGCGGCACTGTCGCGAGGGCTCCAGCGACCGAGCCGCCGATGAACAGGTGAAAGGCCAAGAAGCCACCTGGCCCGGCGCGCTTCACGAGCCCAAACGGTTGCCGCGTATGGACTAGCCAGGTCTGCATGTAACCCTTCATCCAGCGCGATCGCTGACGCAGCCAGACGCCGATCCGCACGGGTGCTTCTTCGAACGTGGTGGAGTCGAGCATCGCGACGCGCTGACCGAGCTGCGCGATACGGATTCCGAGATCGGCATCCTCCGTCACGTTGAACGGATCCCAGCCGCCGAGCCTGCGCAGCACCGGCGTGCGGAAGTGGTTGGACGTTCCGCCAAGCGGCATCGGCACGCCGAGCCGGTCGAGCGCGGGAAGCAGGACATCGAACCAAAGCGCGTAATCTAGAGCGAACAATTTTGTTAGCGCATTCTCCCGCGCATTGTAGAAATTCAGCCTCGCCTGCAGGCAGGCCACATTCGGCGGCAGTGAACCGAACGCGGCAACGGCCTTGCGCAATTGGTCGCGCTCCGGCCTGTCTTCGGCGTCGTAGATGACCGTGAACTCGCCGCGTGCGAAGTTGAGCGCGTAATTGCAGGCGCGTGGCTTGGTGCGTGGACTGCCGGCAGGCACGCAGATGAGTTCGAACGGACCGCGGGCTACCAGCTCCTGAGCGACCGCTAGCGTTTCCAGATCATCGTCCTCAACGACGAGCAATATTTGGAGCTTGTCATGGGGGTAGTCGAGCAGGAGCAAAGTGCGTGCGAGGCGTGGCAGTACATTTGCCTCGCGGTAGAGCGGTACGATGATCGCATAAACGGGCAAATTCTCATCGCGCGTTCCCGCGCGGCTGCCTCGTGTCGGTTTGCTGAGCAGAGCGAGAGTTGCGCGAAACACTGCACTCGCCAAGAAGAGCAGAGACAGCAGATCGGCGAGCGCGGTCCATGACGCCCCGGGAAGCTCGAGTGTCAAAGTGGCGGCGCCGCACAGAAGGATGACGAGCGCAAATTTCTGCCAGCCCCGGATGACGATGTGCGCCGAGAGTTCCGGCCGGTTGCGCGCCAGGCCGTGCGCGGCCTCGTCTGCGAGACGCGCGGCGTCGGCCATGGTCAGCCACGCGGCAGAAACGTGTGACGGCGCTTCCCAGGAGAGCTCTGGTTGTGCCGGCGGAAATAGCTCTTCCTGGCGCACGGAAGTGCCTGTCGTGAGAGGAATGGAACACGCCGGCCACTGAGGATATTGGCTGGACGGGAGGGCGAGGGGACGCACATCACACAGGCGTGCCCGAATCATTCTTTACTCTGCTAGGTT
This sequence comes from Rhizomicrobium sp., assembly GCA_035255625.1. Lineage (GTDB taxonomy): Bacteria > Pseudomonadota > Alphaproteobacteria > Micropepsales > Micropepsaceae > Rhizomicrobium. The sequence continues at coordinate 6,742 of DATEZM010000329.1, forward strand.
GTCAACAAATTTTTAATGCAACCTACAAGATAGGTGCGACCACAACGGCCTTCACTTGAGAATGAGTTGCGATTACATTAGGCGGGCAACAGGGATCGAAAATGATCAAGAACGCGCTGATCGCCGGTACCGCTCTGATTTTGCTCGTGGGCCCGGCTTGGGCCGACAGCTCCATACCGGTCACGCTCAAAGACCATCGCTTCACGCCTTCCACCATCCATGTGAAGGCGGGTGTCCCCAGCATGATTGCATTGACCAACAACGATGATGCAGCGGAAGAGTTCGACTCGACGTCCCTCAAGATCGAAAAGGTCGTTGCCGGCCACAGCTCGGGCAATGTGCGGCTGCGCCCGTTGGAGCCAGGCCGCTATCCCTTTATGGGGGAATATCATTCCGAAACGGCGCAGGGCGTCGTGATTGCGGAGTAGACCGTGCTCTCCAGCCTCATCATCGTCTTTCGCGAGGTCATCGAGGCCGGCCTGATCGTCGGCATCGTTCTTGCCGCGACGCAGGGCGTTCCGCGGCGCAGTTTTTGGGTTTCGGTGGGCATTGCAAGCGGGGTTGTCGGCGCGTGCCTCGTCGCGGCCTTCGCGGGCGAACTCGCGAGTCTGTTCCAGGGCAACGGCCAGGAACTGTTCAATGCTTCCGTACTGCTGCTCGCCGTCGCCATGCTCACTTGGCACAACGTCTGGATGGCCGGCCATGGCCGCGAGATGGCGCGCGAGATGCGCAGCATGGGAGCCGAGGTCTCAGCCGGACGCAGGACTTTGACCGCGATGGCAATCGTCGTGGGTGTTGCTGTCTTGCGCGAAGGCTCGGAAGTCGTGCTCTTTCTCTACGGCATCGCGGCGCAGGGCGGCACGACGACCGCGGCGATGCTAACCGGCGGAGCGCTCGGTCTCGCTGCTGGTGCGGCCGTATCCGCTTTGATGTATTTCGGCCTCCTGTCGATCCCGGCGCATCGCCTGTTCTCGGTCACCGGCTGGCTGATTACGCTGCTCGCAGCGGGAATGGCGTCCCAGGCAGTTCTGTTCCTGCAGAATGCTGGCTATCTGCAATTCGGAATGATGCCGCTTTGGGATACCTCATGGCTGCTGTCGGATGACAGTATCGCCGGCCGACTGTTGCACACGCTGATTGGTTACACTGATCAGCCTGACGGTCTCCAATTGGCAGCCTATCTTTTCGCCATTGCCGCTATCGTCGCGCTGATGCGCGTTATTAACCCGCCGCGACGACCGGTTGCGGCGGTAGTCGCCAGCCCGGCCGAATAACCTGCCCGATCGTCCCGGCTGCAATGGCGCTGCGGCCTAGGAAGCGGACGCCGCCGATCTCACTATTGGCGGCCAGCGCCACGTAGCTCCCCGCAGTAGAGCGGGCATTGCCGTGACCGTTGGTCGAAGGCACTTCGGCCTCGCGCCAACCACCCCAAAGATCGACGACCTTCTGGCCCTTGTGCCAAATTGACACAGCGCCGCCGCGCTCGGCACGCCCTGCGAAATTGCGCTCGAATTCCGAACGTACGCGCATAAAGCGTCCAGAACAGGAGCCTTCGATCGGAATCCTCATGGAATTTCGCGATGTCTGCGACGAAGCATATCCAGGCGATTTGTCAAAACAGAACGACCGCGTTGCAGCTTTGGTAACGCTCGGCTGGCATGCTCATCGTGCCATGGAACAGACAACCATGCCGAGTGGGGAAGCGAACAGTCCGGCGGTTGACGCCGCGGCCGCCGACGCTGCGACTGCGGAACCGGCCGAAGCCGGAGCTGCGCCGGCGTCACGCCAGAAACTGATGAGGCGAGCGGACCTTGCGCAGCTTCTCGATGCGAAACTCGCAGAAGAGGCCGACCTGAAAGACGGACCGCGTGCGCCCGACGCTTGGCTGGAACGCCGTTTGCGGGTGTTTGAGCGGCAGATGACCTCGATGGAATCCCGGCAGGACCAGGTCGAGAAAAGTGCTCGCGCCGCCATTGTTGCCGCTGAAGAGGCCGTCAAAGCCATGGAGGCGAAGGTCGCACAGCTCCAGGAGCGGGCAGATGCGGCGGAGATCAAGTCCAAGGCGTCCACCAATGAACTGCGTACTGCACTGAACGAGGCGGTTCTGCGTGTGCAGATGGTGGAGACGGTCGCGCGAGCCGCGCTGGCGGACGACCGCGAACCGGGCAGCCATGAGAGTGCTGCTGCCGAACTGGCGATCGTCCAGGAGCAGATGGAAGAACCGCAAACGGAAAGTGCGGTGTCCGTTGAGACCCCAGTCGCTCTGCCTGAGCCGCCGAAGTCCTACCTGGCCGAGGTGCGAAAGTCCGTTGCCGCCGCAACGGCGGCCGCCACGGAAACGTCGGCGCTCGAAAGAAAATCCAACCGCTTGAAGCTTGGTCTCACGCGCTATTTCCTGGGCGGCATCGTCGTGCTGACGATCTTCGCGACCGGCGCGGGCGTCGCTTTCAGCAAGGGCGTCAGCGATGGCCGTCGCGAAGCAGCCGAGCACAAGGTGGCCGCGATCCATCCTAGCACCGCTATGCCGTCTGCGGCGCCACTCGACCGCCTGACGGCACGAGCGGAGGCTGGAGATACCGCGGCGGAGCTTGAGGTGGGCCTACGCTATCTCGATGGTCCGCAGAAGGATGCCGCAGAAGCCCTCCACTGGATCACGTTGGCTGCCCTGCATGGCCAGGCCGTGGCGCAGTATCGGCTCGCGTTGCTCTACGCAGCGGGCACCGGCACGGCGAAGGACGCGGCACGTGCGCTTCAGTGGTACGAGGCGGCAGCGCTGCAGGGAAACCGGAAAGCCATGCACGACCTCGGCATCTCTTACGCGCAAGGCCTTGGCACGGCAAAGAACCCCGCCGAAGCAGCCCGCTGGTTCTCGCGCGCCGCTGGCTTCGGCTATGTGGACTCGCAGTTCGACCTTGCGGTGCTCTACGAACGCGGCGAAGGCGTGCCGCAAAGCCTGCTCGACGCCTACAAATGGTATGCAGTGGCCAGCCGTCAGGGCGATTTGGAATCGAAGGCGCGTCAGGATGCGCTTCGCACCCAACTCAATGCCGACGATCTGGCCGCGGCACAGCACGCTGCCGATTCCTTTAGGGCTGCGCCTTACGATCTCGCCGCGAACGCTTTCCGCCTCTAGGCCGCCGGTCTGGAGCGCGCGATCCAGATTTGGCTTCCGCGTGTCATGAGAGCGCCGTCGGCGCTGAACAATGCCACACCGGCCACGAATTTGCGTCCCTGCTGCTCAATGGGCCACGCGGTGACGATGGTTTTGTCGCCGGCGCGCGGACGTTTCAGAACTTCGCCTGTCATCGTGCCGAGAAGGCCACCACCCGCACCGCTCTTCACGATCCAGGCGATCGAGCCGGGACAGTCCAGCGCCGCCCAGACGATTTCTTCTGGGATGTAGCCATCGGGATCCGCGAAAGAGGCGTGCGGAATCCACACGCAGGCGATGTGGCCCGCCGGCGCGCCTTCGATCTGGCCCGGCAGAATGCGCAAGCCATCGCCGTCTTCGCGCAGAGAACTGCAGGTGAAGCACGGTGGATGAAACGGCTTCTCGATCATCGGGCAGCGCAGACCAGCGGCACCGGCCGCTTCCAGCGACGGCGGCGAAGGGACTTCGGGCAAGATACCATTCGCGGCCGAACCTTCTGCGATCAGCACGCTGTCGTCGCCGGTCAGTCGCGTCCGTCCATCGTCGGTCTCCAGATTCAATGGCGTGTCGAGCGGGATCAGGGCGCGCAACGCGACTGTCGTGGGACCTTTGACTTCGCGCGCGACGAGGCCGCAGACATAGCCGCCATTGCCGGAATTCGGCGGTCCGCGAAACTGGTGCTTTATTGTAACTTGACGCAAGGCAAGGCTCCCTGATCGCGCCAGGCGTTCGCGATTTCTGTGAATCGAACGACAGGCAGGAAATTCTCTAGCGCTCGCAGCCCGGATCGTCTTCGTATAAATGCTCTGCGCGGCCAACCGCCACAGACCTTGCTCAAGCCGAGGGCTCTCTCCATGAACCTTGCCAACAAGATCGCTGTCGTCACCGGCGGCAGCCGTGGGCTCGGGCGCGCCATGGTGCTCGCTTTCGCGAAGGCCGGTGCCGATGTGGTGATTGCAAGCCGCAAGCTCGACGCCTGCCAGGCTGTGGCGCGCGAGGTTGAGGCGCTTGGCCGCCGGGCGCTGCCCATAGCCGCGCATGTGGGGAAATGGTCGGACAATGACCGCCTCGCGGACGCCGCCTATGCCCATTTTGGCCGCATCGACATCCTGGTCAACAACGCCGGCATGTCGCCACTGGCGCCGTCTCTGTCCGAAACCAGCGAAGAGCTGTTCGACAAGGTCATCGCCGTGAACTTCAAGGGTCCGTTCCGTCTCTCCGTCCTCGTCGGCGAGCGCATGGCGGCAGGCGATGGCGGTGCGATCATCAATCTGTCCAGCTCGGCGTCTTTCAAGCCGGAGCCGAACACCGTGCCCTATTCGGGCGCCAAGGCGGCGGTCAACGCGATGACGGTGGCGCTGGCCAAGGCGTTTGCGCCGAAGGTGCGCGTCAACTGTATCGCGCCGGGGCCGTTCCTCACCGATGTCTCGGGCGCCTGGCGCGACAATGCGGCGCTAAAGCGTCAGATGGGGCTGCAGCGCTTCGGCGAGCCGGAGGAAATCGTCGGCACTGCGCTTTACCTCGCCAGCGATGCCTCGTCTTACACGACGGGCGCAGTGATCCGTGTCGACGGCGGTGTCTGGTAGGGCTTGACGCCGGCCGTCATCGACTGCATCTTGCGGCCTGTCTCCCACAATCCGTCCAAACCGCAGCGCGGCCGCAAGTCCGCGCGCGAACTCCATGAGGCATCATGAAACGAGACAATTTCCACATTTTCAGCGGTGGTCCCGGCGCCGGCAAGACCACGCTCATCGAGGCGTTGCGCGCGCGAGGCCATATCTGCGTCGACGAAGCCGCGCGCCGAGTCCTGAAGGGACAGGCTCTCATTGGCGGCAATGCAACGCATGACGGCGACCGCGCCCGCTATCGCGATCTGATGCTGGATTATGGCCTCGCCGACTATCGCGCGATGCTAGAAACAACGGCACCGGTCTTTTTCGACCGCGGCATT
>DATEZM010000330.1:0-7620 GCA_035255625.1 Rhizomicrobium sp.
AGTGCGAACACCGCTGTGTCCGCCGCCAGGATGAGGTCGCAGGCGAGCGCGATCTCGAATCCGCCGCCCATCGCAATGCCGTTCACAGCCGCGATCAGCGGCTTGTCGAGATCGAACCGCGAGACAAGGCCGCCGAACCCGCTCGAATGACGTGGCAGGATTGTGCCCGCGCTGCCGCCGCCAGCCGCAGTGACCTTGAGATCATTACCCGCCGAGAAGGCGCGCTCGCCGGCGCCGGTGACGATCGCCACCCATTGTTCGGGATCGGCGGCGAAGTCGTCGAATACCTGCCCCAACTCGGCATGCGCGGGGGCGTGCAGCGCGTTCATCACCTCTGGCCTGTTTAGCGTGACGATCGTCAGCCGTTCGTCGCGCTCGACCTTGCAGAATTCATAATTGGCCATGGCGTCCATCCTGGATATTCCGGGGCCAGTGTCCCGTGTGGCAGCGCTCGCAGCAAGGCTTGAGTAACCTTTTAACTCTAGGTTTACGCGCAGCCACGGAAGCTTTTCGCGACATGTCGGACACTTGGACCATCAACGTCTCGGGCCAGACCTATGGCCCCTACACTGAGCAGCAATTGCAAGCCTTCGTCAGCGAAGGACGGCTTGCGGCGCATTCGCTCGTCGCGCCTGCCGGCGACACCCAATTCCGTGCCGCCGATTCCTACCCGATGCTGGCCCGCTTCTTTGCGCCTGCCAACGCGCCAGCGCCTTCGGCGACCGGCAAGTTCGTGACAGCGGACGGAATCGAGAGCGACGAGGATATGATCTCGCCAACCTTCGGCCGCTCCAGCGACGAGCCGCGCAGTGGCGAGCGCGGCCGCTTCGTCGTCGTCGCCGATATGAAATCTCGATCGATCTCTGGCATCGAAGAAGAAATCTTCAATATGGGACCGGCCTATGGGATCATGCCGCAGGCTTGGCTCCTGATCAGCGACCAGCCGATCAACAAGATCCGCAACGCATTGGTCCAGAAGCTCGGCAAGCTCGACATGTTGTTCATTGTCGACGCGACGCACAACAAGGCCGCCTGGTTCAACTTCGGCCCCGAGGCCGACGCGCGCATCCGGCGCGTTTGGACTGCCCAGCACGAGCCGACAGCCAAGACGGGATAACAGCCTCACATCTGCCGTAGCCTGGCTTTGAACCTTTGGTGGTTATGGACGTAGCCCGCGGCGGTGATCTTCAGCCCCGTTAATTCCATCTCGGTCAGTGCCCGCGCCCGGCGCGCAGGCGAGCCCAGGATCATCGAGCCGTCCTCGAACGTCTTGCCCTCAGTCACCAACGAATTGGCGCCGACCAGCGAGTTCTTGCCGATCCGGCAGCGGTTCAACAGCGTCGAGCCCATGCCGATCAGCGAGCCGTCCCCGACCGTTGCGGAATGCACAATGACGCGGTGGCCGACTGTGCAACCGGCGCCGAGAGTGACGGGTTGACCCGGGTCGGTATGGATAACCGAAAGATCCTGAACGTTCGAATTCTCGCCAATCTCGATCCAGTCATTGTCGCCGCGAAGGACACAACCCCACCAGACGCTGGCGCCCTTCTTTAGACGCACCTTGCCGATCAGCACCGCATTGGGCGCGACCCAATAGTCGCCGTCCGGTGGAAGCTCCGGCGTAGCATCGTCCAGCGCATAGATCGGCATGAAAATCTCTTGAAAGAACCGCGGCCGCATTGTGGCAGGACAATTTTGCGATGGCGAGGCTTCGCGGGCATACTGAGCCCATGAACGCCGCTTCGCGCCTTCCCGCGCTCGATCACCGGATCGCTCACGCTATCGTCGAGGACTCGATCCGCACCTATTTCCGCAAGCGGCGGTCGCGTGTGCCCGGTTTCGTCGAGCGGACCTTTTCGCTGACGGGCGCGCTCGAAACCCATCGTCAGGCGCTTGGCCACGATTTGTGGCGCGCACCGCTGAATGCGGCGTTGGCAGGCCCCCAGATCGGATTGAACGCCGCGGCCGCCTTCCTGCGCCTTGCGGGACGCAAGGAAACAGCCGACCGCCTTGCCGCCCACGAGTTGTTCTTCCGCACCACAGTGACCTGCGAGATCGAGCGCCGGCTGATCGTCGATCTTCTGGAACTTCCCTATGCCGGCAACGGCGAACCGAGCTTCCATGACGCGCTGGCGGTCGAAATTCTCGGCGACAGCCGGCTCGATGGCGCGCTTGGCGCGCTCAATGGCCCCTGGGGCGAGAAACAGCGGCTCAAGATGGACGCCAAACTCGCCGAGCAGATCGCGATCTATCTCAACGCGCGCGGCGCGGCCGGCGAAGTGGTGAGCGCGGCGGTGACGATGGCGGCCGGTGGCGCGCTGCTGCATCAGGCGACCCCCGGATTTCTCACGCTCGGCCCGGCGCTCGCGCAGGCATTGGGCGCCAAGATCGGCGGCGTCGCCGCTCTCACGGTGACGGGTGCTGTGCTGGCGGCGAGTGCGACGGCTGCCGCCTTCGCTGGTGTCGTCACCGATCCGGTGCAAAGCGCGCTAGGCATCCATCACCTCCGGCTGATCGCGCTACTCGACACACTGGAGAACGCCTTTCTCGGCGGCGACGCACGGCTCGCAATTCCCGAACAATATGCCGCCCGCCTCATCGATCTGGTCGATGCGATCGTCTCCATCGCAGGGCATATGCGGGCCTGAGACGGTCGCAGAATTTCGTCCACAGATTTCACATTAGATTCGCACAAACGCTGTTACGCTTTTCGTGTCGGAGCGTGATTCGACATCAAGGGGGCCGAACTTAGTGCAGCATTGCACGGCATTCCTCAGACACCCGGGCACACTGGTCCGCCCTCGCACGCACGCCGGCATCTCCATCAACCCAAACGTCTCGTTCCTGACCAGGGAGACTCCATGGCCAAGCGTTCCGCGCGCTATAAAGCCCGCGACTTCCAGGAATCCGAAAATGTTCATCCGTTTCCAACCCGCGGCGGCTGGGATCCGCGCGGCGACGACGAGATCCGCGACCGCAAATACGTAAAGAACATCCGGGCCATGAGCCCAACCCAGCAAATCCTGCTGGATGCCATCGAAGAGCGCTGCGTGATCCTTGCGCTCGGACCTGCCGGTACCGGCAAGACCTATCTCGCCATCGCCAAAGCCGTGGAGGCGCTCGAAGCCGGGCGCGCGGGACGCATCGTCCTGTCGCGTCCTGCGGTCGAGGCCGGCGAGAACCTGGGGTTCCTGCCCGGCGATCTCAACGAGAAGCTGGCACCCTACTTGCGCCCGCTCTACGACGCGCTGACGGAACGGCTCGGCACCAAGCGGCTTAAGGCGCTGATCGCCGACGGCGCGATTGAGATCGCGCCCGTGGCCTATATGCGCGGCCGCACGCTCAGCGATTGCTATGTCGTGATCGATGAGGCGCAGAACTGCACCTACACGCAGCTCAAGATGCTGCTGACACGTCTCGGCTGGCGCTCGACCATGGTGCTGACCGGCGATCCCGACCAGACCGACTTGCTCAAGGGCATGTCGGGCTTGGGCGATATCGCCGACCGGCTGGAGCGGGTGCCTGACATCGCTGTGGTGCGGCTGTCCGACGCCGACATCGTGCGCCATCCGCTTGTCGCGGGAATGCTGACGGTGCTGTAGATCGTTGCGACATGCTCCGCCGCGCGTTGCGGCGGAGCGTGATCGCGCATGATGGTGCTGTCTCGAGTCATGATGGTTTCCTCGCGTCCGGAAAATCCGGACTGCGCTCGTGTTGCAATTGTGGGGATATGGGAGATTTGGTGCGTAGACCGACTCGGTTCAAGGGGTCGTCGAAAATTTTTCTCGACCCGTCAAACGCCGCACTTATCCAACACTGCGATTGCGCAAAGCCACGGAGACCGCGAGAATTTCGTTTTGCTGCGTGGATAAGTTTTTGCGCTGCATCGCACGCAACGAAACTATCTTTCGCGAAAATAAATTTTCCGGCGGCGGCTATGCCCACGCATCGGTGGCGCCAAACTGCCGCGGATGCGAGACTGGTAACATCGTTCGTCTCCATCCCGGTAGGATTTCATGAAGCTTTCAGCCCCTTTCATTGGCGTGGCCATCGCTGGTGCGCTCGTCTGCAGCAGTCATGCGGCCAATGCTCCGCCCGCGCCCATGGTCATCCCGCATGGCACCAACGACGTGACCAAGGCGGTGGCCGGCGAGTACACGCTCGATCCCAATCACGTCGGCGTAATCGCGCGGGTCTCGCATCTCGCATTCTCCATAAGCATTTTCCGCTTCGAGAAAGTCGCGGCGACGCTCGAATGGGATCCGGCCGCGATCGCCAAGTCCAAGCTCGACGCCACGGTCCAGACCGCGTCGATCGCCACGAACGTTCCGGGCTTCGCCGCCCAGCTTGCCGGGCACGACTATCTCGACGCGACCGATTTCCCGGAGGCCAAATTCGTCTCCACCGCTTTCCGCCAGACCGATGCAACCCATGGCAAGGTCGACGGCAACTTCACGCTCAAGGGCAAGAACGTGCCGATGACCTTTGATGTGACATTGATCGGAGCGGGACCAGGCTTTGCGGGCGGACCGGTGATGGGCCATGTCATCGGCATTCATGCCGAAGGCATGATCGATCCCACCAAGTTCAACATGGGCCCGTTTTTCACGGACCCGATCCAGCTCGTCATCGACACCGAGTTCGATCACAAGGGCTAGAAATTTGGCGCTCAGGCTGCACTACCATCCGCTGTCGTCCTTCTGCTGGAAGGTCCTGATGGCGCTTTATGAGAAGCAGACGCCGTTCGAACCGGTGTTGGTCGATCTCGGCGACGAAGCAAGCCGCGCGACGTTCCACAAGCTTTGGCCGATCGGGCAGTTTCCCGTCCTCGAGGATGTCGCGCGCGGCTGGATGGTCCCGGAATCGAGCATCATCATCGAATATCTCGACCAGCACTATCCGGGCCGCACACGGCTGATGCCCGCCGATCCCGATGTCGCGCGGCAGGTGCGCATGCGCGACCGTTATTTCGATCTCCATGTGCACGTTCAAATGCAGAAGATCGTCGGCGATCGAATCCGGCCAGCCGGTCAGCGCGATGCCTTCGGTGTTGCTCAGGCGCGCGCGCAGATGCGCACGGCCCTGGAACTGGTCGAGAGCGATATCGGCAACCATTGGATCATGGGCGACATGCTCACGATGGCGGATTGCGCCGCAGCGCCTGCGCTCAACTATGCGGACAAGGTCGCGCCGCTGCTACCCGACTTTCCGAAGACGACCGCCTATCTTCAACGCCTGCGCGAACGGCCATCCTTTGCGCGCGTCCTGAAGGAAGCAGAACCTTACGCCAATATGTTTCCGGCGGAGTCGTGAAGTCCGTCAACCTCCCCGCTCCATCTCGCGGCGGATTTCGTCTTCGGTTATCCGACGTTCGAAGAACACGCCCCAAGCGTGAAAGGCCAGCCCGATTCCCCAGCCGGCAATCACCCAGATCGGCCAGAAATAGCGGCGACCGGTGAATGCCCATACAACGACGAGAAGTGCGTTGACGACCACGTAAGTCATTGCGTGGTTCCAGAACCCGCGCCTCGCGATCAGCCGGCGGATCGCCGCTTTGCGCTTGTCGTCCTCGTCGGTCATCCGGCTGGCTCCCTTCGCAGCGTGTTCCAGTCTACCGCCGGATCGGCGAATCTCGAAGGACGCCGTCGTCGTCAACGGCCACGACTACCCGAGCGATTGGCTTGTCCGCGGACGGGAGCATCGAGCCGTTGCGGCTCAGACCGCGAGGCGGATCTGGATAACGATCATACCCAGCCGGAAGCTCCAATAGGCGGCGACCGAGACGGCCAGCCAGAAGGCGAAGCGCGAGCAATCCTTGGCGCGGAACGAGGTCGCCGCGTTCTCGAACAATACGTTCGGACCAGCAACGACCATGACGGCGACGTAACCGAGCCGCCCGGTCAGCGTCGTCGGCTCGATGGCAACCAACCGGTACAGATTCGCGAGTATGCCCGAAGCGGTGAAGCCCGCGAGCGTTGCGAATGCGACCAGCAGAATGTCCCGGAACAAGCGTGAGGCCCTCAAAATCGTACTGAGGACTTCGAATGCAGGCCGTGTGCCTGCCGGTTATGGTTCGTTTGCGACCGTTCTGTGCCAAATCGGCGCGGCGGAACGGCGGTTCCAGTTTTCGGATCGCGGCATTCGCGACACGCCGTGAAACAATTCGCCGCGGCGCCAGGCCGTGCCGACGGATCGTTGCTTTGCCTATGTTAAGTATACCGAGCGCGACTCGCCCGAGTCGCGCCTGGGTCCGAAGATGTCGTATTCCGATACCGATAACACGATCCGCAAGCGCTCCGGCTGGCTGATTCCACTGGGCGTTTTCCTGGTCACCGCCGCGCTGTCGGCTTTGGTGCTTCTCTACTACCTCGCACCGAGCGCACCAAATTTCCTGGAAGAACAGGTCGCGCCGACCTCGCGCAGTGACCTCATCGCGCTGCGCGTCCACGATCTGAAGCTATGGATTCCGGCGAACTATCTTCAGTTCGAGAGCGCCCGCCAAGGCGGCACCCGCAAGGACATCGCGCTGTTCGCAATCCTGCCGGACATGGCCGGCTGGTCGAACTGGGAAGCCTCGAATTTCGGCACCAATACGCCGGATTCGCCGGTGGTCTACCTTCTGATCAGGGAAGAGCAGCTCAATCTCACCGAAGCCGACCGGCTGACGCGCATCTATACTGCCTACATCGCCAATCCGCAGGGCAACCCAGGGCCTTTCGGCCTGACGCAATACAATTTTCGCGAGGACTCCGGGTACCGCAACCAAGACCTCTTCGTTGGCCAGACGCATGAGGGCCCCGAAGTGCTGCGCTGTGACCGTATATCCGCCGACGTGCCCAGTCCGAGCTGCCTGCGCGACATGCCGATCGGTCACGCAGTGGCACTCTCCTATCGCTTCAAGCGCGAACACCTAGCGCGCTGGCGCGAAATCGGCGATGGCGTCGACCGCTTGATTGAAGCCTTCAAGAAGGCACCCAAACCGCAAGCCGCGGCGGACCTTCAACGGCGACCATAGAGCTGGCTGAGCGAACGGCGGCGTGGCAGCAAATGCTCTAGCGCGGTCGCGATCGCTGGCGCAAAAACGGTTCCTGCAAGACCTGACAGCACGAACATCGCCATCAAGCCCACGACCGAGCCATGCAGCACGATCCATGGCAGCATCGCGACAGCCGCACCGCCTGTTGCGAAGTAGGGACCGGCGCCAAGTTCCTCGATCGCGCGCAGCCGCGCCAGTCCGGGCGCGTCGCCGCCTTTGCGGAAGCGGCGCACGCCATCCAGCTGAAGCAGCATCGGGAGCAGAGCCGCAAGGCCTGTCAGCGCGATCTCGACCATCGCTGTGAGCGACAGACGAAGATCCGCCATGCTCAACAGCCATAGATCGAGCAGAACCAACGTCGAGAGCGCAAGTACGACCGCGATCGCGCCGCGCCAGTCGCGTCCGACGGCCAGTGCGATGAGGAACACGATGACGATCGAAATCGCCGCCTCTTGTGGCTGCAAACTACCGTGCGCCAGCAGCGGTGCTGCGCCGAACCAGCCCAACACCGCGAACACGACAGCGATTCCGGTCACGCTCATCGCCCAGCGCGGCTCGATGACCGCGGTCGTCACGGCCAACAA
>DATEZM010000331.1:0-13041 GCA_035255625.1 Rhizomicrobium sp.
GCTGACGGGCCTGGAAGGCGGCCCCTTTGCCGGTGCCGGCGCGCGGCTTGGCGCTGAGTTCCTGGGTCTGGCGCATGATCGAAGAATTCCTTGGGCTTTCAGGCCTTTGCCGGCCACGAAGGCGCGGCTTTTAGCGGATGCAGGAGGCCCGCGCAACGGGGCTATGCCGAGCCGGCGGACTGTGGTTTAAGTGTTTGATATAGCTCACTTCTTGCAATCCAGCGGTCCGCCGCGAAGAGCCGTCCGTACATCCCCCATGCTCCGTGCCGCGCTCCGCTCCCTCGACCATCTGGCCATAGCCGCGCGCGATAGCGTACTGCGGCTCGTCATTCCCGCGATCAACGCCACGGTCTCGCGCACCGGTTATCGCGTGGATCTGGACCGGCCCTACGGCCCCGATCCGCGCCACAAGCTCGACCTTTACGTGCCCGATGGGCCGCTGTCGGCCGCGCCGGTTCTGCTGTTCTTCTACGGTGGCAGTTGGCAAGGCGGGTCGAAGGCGATCTACCGCGCCTTCGGCGAGGCATTCGCCAGCCAGGGGATCGTCACCGCCGTCGCAGACTACCGGGTCTATCCGCAGGTCCGCTATCCCGATTTCATCGACGATGGGGCTTTGGCGTTCAAGTCCGTTCGCAACGCTGCGCAGGAACTGGGCGCCGATCCCGATCGCATCGTCGTGTCCGGTCACTCGGCCGGCGCCTATATCGCCGCGATGCTGGCGGTGAACGCGACCTATCTGGAGCGTGTCGGTCTGACGCCATCCGCCGTCCGCGGCGTGATCGGATTGGCGGGGCCATACGACTTCCTACCGATCCACGATCCGGCGCTGATCGACATCTTCGGCGGCGATCGCGTGATGGCGACGCAGCCAATCAAATACGTCAAGCCCGGCGCACCGCCGATGCTGCTAGCCCATGGCACCGCCGACACCACCGTCGGCGCCGGCAATTCGCGGCGCTTCGCCAAGAAGCTGACAGAGGCCGGCAACAAGGTCGAGGTGATTGAGTACAAAGGCATCGGCCATCTCGGCATCCTGCTGTCGCTGGCCCGGGCCTTCCGCCGCCGCGCCACGCTCTATGCCGACATGCTGCGTTTCATCGCGAGCAACTAGACGGATATGGTCGGACACATGAATCGCATCGGCATTCTGGCCCACAGCGCGGAAGGCGCCGCGCTCTGCTTCCTCGAAGCCGTGCATGAAAGCGAAAGGCGGATGGGCGCCCACACTCATCCCGACATCGTGCTCGACATCGAACAGATGGGCGCAAGCCTCGTCGATTGGGAGGCCGCCGATTACGCGCCGATCGCGGAGCGCTTCCGCCGCGCCGCCATCCGTCTCGCCGTCGCCGGCGCGCAATTCTTCATCTGCCCCGACAACACCGCCCATATCGCGCTGGAGGCGATGGAACGGCGCCTCGCCATTCCCGGTCTCCATATCGCGGAGATCGTTGCCGGCGAAGCGGTGCGCCGCGGCTGGCGAAAGATCGGCCTTACCGGGACGCGCTGGACCATGGAGGGTCCCGTCTATCCCGGCGCCTTCACGCGCCATGGGTTGCAGTTCGCGACACCATCCAAGCCGGCGCGCGAAGAGATTCAGCGCATCATCTTCGACGAACTGGTGCGTGGCGTCGTGAGAAACGGTTCGCGGCAAAGGCTTGCTGCGATCGTCGCCGATCTGAAAGCGCAGGACTGCGACTCTGTCCTGCTTGGTTGCACCGAGCTGCCGATGCTGCTCGACAACGCCAGTTCGCCACTGCCAGTGCTGGACAGCACACGCCTCCTCGCGCGTGCCGCCGTCGACGTCGCGCTAGGAGCGCGCCCGCTTCCGGACTGGCGCGGCGGCCCGCTTGGCTGAGGCCTTCTTCGTCTTCGGCGGCGGCGGCTTGTTTTTCTCCCACGCCTCGCGGATCAGCGCCGCCAGCTCAGCGTTGCCGATCTTGCCGATCTGCACGATCACATTGGACCGCTTGCCCCACATGAATCTGACGAAGGTCCTTGGATCGGCCTCGAACAGGAATTCCTTTCGCTCGTCGGGCAGATTGAGATAGAGCCCGTCGGGCCGCAGCACCGCGAAGATGCGCTTCTTGGTGCGCCAGCTCGGACGGCCCCAATGCTCGACTTCCGCGACGCCATCTAGCGCCAGCGCGATCTTGCGGACATCGGCCCCGGTTGCCAAGTCGCCCTCCCGCCTAGTCGAACAGGCTCGACACGCTCTCTTCGTGGTTGATGCGGCGCAGTGCTTCGCCGATCAAGGGCGCGATCGAGATGCGCCTGATGTTCGGGCATTTGCGCAGCTCGTCGGTGGCTGCGATGGAATCGGTCACCACCATCGATTTGAGCTTCGATCCCGCGATGCGCGCCACCGCGCCGCCCGATAATACGCCATGGGTCGCATAGGCGCAGACATCCTTGGCGCCGTTCTTGAGCAGCGCCTCGGCTGCGTTGCAGATCGTGCCGCCGGAATCGACGATGTCGTCGATCAGGATGCAGCTGCGGCCCTCGACCTCGCCGATGATGTTCATCACCTCAGATTCGCCCGCCCGTTCGCGCCTTTTGTCGACGATGGCGAGTTCGGTGCCGAGCCGCTTCGCCAGCGCGCGGGCGCGCACCACGCCGCCGACGTCCGGCGACACCACCATCAGATGGTCGCCGGTGCCCAGATAGTCCTGGATGTCCTTCACCATCACCGGCATGGCGAACAGATTGTCGGTCGGGATGTCGAAGAAGCCCTGGATCTGTCCGGCATGGAGATCGACGGTGAGCACGCGGTGGGCGCCGGCCTCGGTGATCAGGTTCGCCACCAGCTTGGCCGAGATCGGCGTGCGCGGACCGACTTTGCGGTCCTGCCGCGCATAGCCGAAATAGGGCAGCACCGCCGTGATGCGCCGGGCGCTGGCACGCCGGAGCGCATCGATGATGATCAGCAGCTCCATCAGATTGTCGTTGGCCGGAAAGCTCGTCGACTGGATGACGAAGATGTCCTCGCCGCGCACGTTCTCCAGGATCTCGACGAACACCTCCATGTCGGCGAAGCGGCGCACCGTGGCGCGCGTCATCGGCAGCTTGAGATAGCCGCCGATCGCCTTGGAAAGTTCGCTGTTGGAGTTGCCTGCCAACAGCTTCATTCCCCGCGCTCCGTTCGGTTCGGTCATGAAGGCGGCCCCAACTCTGTGATGTTTTGATGACGGGCTTGTAGCAAGAGCGCTGGGGTAACGAAAGTGTCAGCGCAACACGATCGCCGAAATTTCGCGCCCATAGTCCGCTTCGTGATTGTGCGTTGCGCGACGGAAGCTGAAAAAATCGGCGGCACGCCCATAGGTGCAGGCGTGCAGCGCCTCGATCTTATCCACACCCGCGCGCGCGAGGCGGTCGGCCACGAAGCCTTCGAGGTCGAATCGATGATGTTCCGCACGGTCGCTGGGAACGAAGAACCGCGCATAGGCGCTGTCCGCCGCTACGAATCGCGCAAGGAATTCCGGCCCGACCTCGTAGTTCGGCTGGCTGATGCATGGCCCGATCGCGGCGGCGATGCGCGCCCGCCGCGCCCCCAGCGCCTCCATCGCGTCCAGCGTCGCCTCCAGCACGCCGCCAAGCGCACCCTTCCATCCCGCATGCGCCGCCCCGATCACGCCCGCCTGCGCATCTGCGAACAGCACCGGCGCGCAATCCGCGGTCAGGATGCCGAGGGCGATTCCGGTACGGTCGGTCACCATGCCGTCGGCTTGCGGGCGCCGCTGCCAGGAATCCGTCACCGTGACGACCGCCGGACTGTGGATCTGGTGGAGTGTGTTGAGCGCCGCCGCGCCCAGCCTTTCGCTCACACGCCGGCGATTCTCCGCGACCGCCGCCGGGTCGTCACCTGAACCAGGCCCGCAATTGAGCGATTCGTGTATTCCCGTCGATACCCCGCCCGTCCGGCCGAAGAAGCCGTGCGCAATGTCGCCGAGCGCCTGTGACGTGAGGATAAGCATCAGCCATCCACCTGGGCGATGAAGTCGAGCACCGCCCGGTTCACCGTATCACCGCCCGCGATGAAGAAATTGTGGCCGGCGCCCGGCACGCGCACGAAGCGGCTGTTGGGCAACGCTGCCGCGAGCTCCTCGCCCCATTTGAACGGCACCGTGGCGTCCTCGTCGCCATGCAGCACGAGCGACGGCATGGTCAGCCCGGCGATGGCCTCCTTTGTCGTTCGGTAGTGTGACATCGCTTCAGCCTGCGCGAGCACGCCGCGCGTCGTGTAGGGGTCCTTCTCGAGCACCGCCATGTCGCGCGCGATGGCATCGGCCGATGCCGCGCTGCCATAGCCGTTGTTGGCGCGCCTTGGCATCAGCAGCTTCAAAACAAACGGCGGCAGCCAATAGAGCAGGCGGATGACGGCATTGGTCCGCGGCTTGTCCGCCGTCAGCATGCCGGAGCAGCCCACGATCAGCGAGTGAACGCGCGTGGCGTGCCGCAGCGCGATGTCCTCGACGATGACGCCGCCCATCGACACGCCGAAGATATGCGCTTTGTCTACGCCGGCCGCATCCATCACCGCGACCGCGTCGTCGGCCATGGTCTCGACCGTGATCTTGCGCGAAGTCCCGCTCTGTCCCGTGCCGCGATTGTCGAACCGGATGACGCGGTGACGCGCGCTGAGCGCCGGCAGGATCGAATACCACATGGCCGACGAGTAGCGATGTCCCATGACCAGCAGCACCGGCGTGCCTTCGCCCTGCGCGTCCCAGCGAATCTGTATGCCGTCGCGTTCGATGAAGGGCATTGCGTTGTTCCTTAAGAGAATCCCGGCGGCGTCGGCGCCGATTTGGGCACGATCGCGAGCGCTTTGAACAGCGTCCCCATTTCCTCCGGCTTGAGCAACCGGTCGAGCTGACTTCGCAGGTCCGCGTCGTCGCCCAGGCTGTGTGCGTAGCGGACGCCCGCCTGGGCCGTCGCCAGTCGCTCGGCCCGCTGCACGATGCCCAAAGAGACCAGAAAGTCACCTTGGTCCACCGGTCCACAAACGCTGGCGCCGCCGCGCACCGCCGCATCATAGAGGGTGTGGAAATCGACATGCGCCGACAGATCGGTCTCACCCGGATGCGCAAGCACATTGGCGAAAGCGTGCCCCGCGACCGCCTGCAGCGTTTCGCCGAAGCCCGGCGCGTCGTAGCCATAGTCGACGATCAGCGCCGCGCCGCCCACCGACGCGATTCTGTGGCCGATCTCTTCCGCCAGCGCCTCGCCGGCCGGCGAGGTCTCATAGACTCCACCCGGAGGTGCGCCGTCGCGGTTTGCGGGCAGGCTCGCGGCAGGAATCGGCGCCGGCGCCAGCGCGAAGGCGAGCGCGCCGCTGTCGTCCGTCATCACCATGCGCTCGCACCAGCCGCGTTCGGACTTCACATACTGCCGGATCGGTAGGGCATCGAAGAATTCGTTGGCGATGAGGAACAGTGGCCGGTCTTTTGGGATGTCGTCGAGGCTGTCCGCCCAGTGCAACGACGTGCCGGAAACCTTGAGTGCTTCGCGCTGTGCTTCACGCAGCATCGGGCTTGCTTCGACAAGGAAGATGTCGAGCTGGCCCCGGAATTCCGGCATGAGCTTCAGCGCCCGAAGCGCGTCGCTCATGAGCGCGCCTGTGCCCGGTCCGAGTTCCACAAGCATCGGCCGTTTCGGCTTGCCCTGGTCGTGCCAGCATTGTGCCAGCCACAGCCCAATGAGTTCGCCGAACATCTGGCTCGTTTCCGGCGCGGTGATGAAGTCGGCGCCGAGCGGGTTCTTCGTCGCGTAATAGCCGTCCGCCGGATCGAGCAGTGCCATGGTCATGAACTCGGCAATGGAGATCGGTCCCTGTGCTGCAATCGCGGCGGCGATGCGCGCGGCCAGCGCTGTCATGCCCGCCCGTTGACGTGCGGCCGCAGCGCCGTCCAGATGAAATAGCCCGCCGCGCCCCACAGCGGTATCGACAGCGCCATACCCATGCTGAACCAGCCGAGGAACGGCCCGTCCGGCTCGCGGAAGATCTCGGAGAAGAACCGGAACACGCCATAGGTCGCGAAGAACATGCCGGTCAGCAGACCAGGCCGCTCATTGAGCCGGAATCGCCTGAGCGCGATCTGCATGATTGCGAACAGGAGCAGCCCCTCCAGCGCCGCCTCATAGAGCTGGCTCGGATGGCGCGGCGTCATGCCGGCCGGACACTGGCCGTATGCTCGCAGGATGTATTTGTTGCAGAACACCATCGCCCAGGACACGTCGGTTGGCTTGCCCCACAATTCGCCGTTGATGAAGTTGGCGAGGCGGCCAAAGAACAATCCGATCGGCGCGACGCACGCAATCATGTCGCCGACGGGCAGGAGCTGGAGCTTGTATTTGCGACAATAGAGCCAGATCGCCACCGCGACGCCGGCAAGGCCGCCATGGAACGACATGCCGCCCTGCCAGATCGTGATCAGGTGCATCGGGTGGTAGAGAAAGCCCAGTGGCAGGTTCGGGCCGTCCGCCATCCGGCACATCGCCGTCTCCGGCGACACCGCGCACAAGGCGATGCCATAGAACAGGATCCAGCCCAGCCGCCCGCCCAGAATCACACCGAACGTCGCCCACACGACGAGATCGCCGATCTGTTCCGCGTTGATCGGCGCCCTGCCGCCGAAGGTGGGGTTCTTCCACAGCTGCGGTTCGCGCGTCATGCGCGCCGCCGCCCACCAGCCGAACAGCAGGCCTGCGATGTAGGATATGGCGTACCAGCGGATCGCGAACGGCCCGAGCTGGATCAGGACCGGATCGATGGCGGGATAGGGCAGAAGCGCCGGGAGCATGGGCGAAACACGTCTGTTTCGCCGCCCGCTGTCAAGCGCGTCTTGCCGGGGCGTGCCGCCGTCGCCATATAAGGCGCGTACAGGAGACACATCATGGCCCAGACCGACAACCCGTTCCTCGACGGCATGGCCCGACTCGTCACCGACGCGGCCGGCGCCGCCAAAAGCCTGCGTGACGAGATCGACACCTTCGTGAAGCACAGGCTGGAGAAGCTGGTCTCCGACATGGATTTCGTGCCGCGCGAGGAGTTCGAAGCGGTCAAAGCGATGGCCGCCAAGGCCCGCGCCGAGAACGAGGCGCTGGCTGCGCGCATCGCGGTCCTCGAATCAAAGTCGTCGAACTGAGCGCTTCGTCGAAGCGGCAAAAAATTTCCACCGTGAAATCGACCGCCTGTCTGCGCGCACGATGATGTCTTGTTGATTGATTTGATTCACAGACCCGAGTCAGAAGGTCGCATCCGTGAAGTTGTGAATTGACCCTACTGCCCATAGGCATGGCGCGGCGGACTCTTGTGCGGCCACAAAATCTTGTGCCAGTTTGATTCACGACTGCGTCGCGTCGCGTCGACGTCGGAATCCGGAGTGCTCGATGACCGTCACCCACCAGGACTTCGCTCCCGCCGCCGTCCATCCGATCGACATGCTCGAGCGGACCGTGGAGGAGAATGGCTGGGCCTTCGAGCGCTCCGGGCGGGACGAACTCAACCTCTCCGTCGCTGGACGCTGGAGCGATCATCATTTCAGCTTCGCCTGGCGTGAAGATCTGCAGTCGCTGCATCTCTCCAGCGCCTTCGACATGCGCATCACTGAAGGCGTCCGCCGCAGCAACGTCGCCGACCTGCTGATGTATGTGAACGCCAGGCTGTGGATCGGCCATTTCGATCTCTGGCCGGAGGACGGCACCATTGTGTTCCGGCACGCGATGATCTTCCCCGATGCGCGCGCCTCGGCCTCGCAATGCGAGGCGCTCCTGAACCTCGCGCTCGAGGCCTGCGAGCACTACTACCCGGCCTTCCAGTTCGTGCTGTGGGGCGGCAAGACCGCCGAGGAAGCCGTCGCCGCCGCGGTACTGGAGTGCGCGGGACAGGCGTGAGCGCCATCCTTCTTATCGGCGCCGGCCATATGGGTTCGGCGCTGCTTTCAGGCTGGGCCGCACACGGGCTTGGCCCTATCCTCGCGGTCGAGCCGCATCCATCGCCGGCGCTGAAAGCGCTCGTGCGAAAGCACGGCATCGCGCTGTTCGCGCACGCCGCCAGTCTCGATTCCATTCGTGCGCGGGCCTGCGTCATCGCGCTCAAACCGCAAGTGCTGAAGACCGAAGCCGTGTCGCTCGCGCCCATCGCACATTCCGGCGCGCTGATGCTTTCGATCGCGGCCGGCACGACCATCGCGTCGCTGCGTCAGGCTTGGCGCGGGCGCGCCCGCATCGTCCGCGCCATGCCCAACACGCCCGGCGCTATCGGCCATGGCATCACGGCGCTGTACGCCGGTCGGGACGCGACGACCAGGGACAAGGCGCTCGCCCAGTCGCTGCTCGCGCCGCTCGGTGAGACGGTATGGGTCGGCCGCGAATCCGACATCGACACGGTGACCGCCGTGTCCGGTTCCGGACCGGCCTATGTGTATCTTCTTGTCGAAGCGCTCGCCGATGCCGCGCAGGCCGAGGGTCTGCCGCGCTCCGTCGCCGAGCGTCTTGCGCGCGCCACCATCACCGGTTCGGGCGCGCTGCTCGACGCCAATAAGTCACCGCCCGCCGAACTCCGCCGCGCCGTGACCAGCCCCCACGGCACCACCGAAGCGGCGCTGAAGATTCTCATGGCCAAGAACGGCCTTGAGCCTCTGATACGCCGCGCCGTCGCCGCCGCGCGCAAGCGGGCGCGGGAATTGGGCCGCTAGGCAAGGGTGACGAGAAGCTCGTCGAGTTGCCCGAACATCTCGTTGAACCCACTCGTACTCCCCGAGTCGATGGCGTCGTCGAGAGATTTCTTCGAGGGATAAAGGTCGCGCATAACGACCAGGGTCTCGGCGCCTCGTTCTTCGAAGGTCACCGTGGTGACGGCCCCACCTTCGTCGCCTTCGTCATTCGTCCAGACGAGGCGGGCGTGCGGCGTCACTTCGATGTATCTGCCGAAGAACGCCATGGGCTCCTTTGAGGAAGGATGGCCGAACACGAAACGATACGTGCCTCCCGCACGAACATCGGCCTCGCAGGAAATGAAGGACATCCCAAATGATTTCGGCGCCCACCACCGCCTGAGCAGGTCGGCCTTGGTCCACGCCTCGAACACAAGGCGCGCCGGGGCGTTGAAGGTTCGCGTGACGACCAGCTCACGCTCGGATTTCCGTTCCACCGTCGTGCGGTTCTTCATGAGCTCACTCCCTTTTCTTGTATCCATCGACCTTCTCCTTGCGTTTCAGCTCCTCGACGACCCCGTCCAGCGCGTCGAAGCGTGCCTCCCAGAGCTGGCGGTAGCTCTTGATCCACGCCGTCTCTTCATCGAGTGCGCGTAGGCCGAGCTTGCAGGTGCGCACGCGCCCGACCTTCTGCGTGATGACAAGCCCCGCTTGCTCCAGGACGCCGACGTGCTTCTTCATGCCCGTCAGCGTCATATGAAACTTCTCGGCAAGGTCCGTGATCGATGCGTCTGAACGTCCGAGTTGCTCCAGAACGCCGCGCCTTGTGGCGTCGGAGAGCGCGGCGAACGAGGTATCGAGACGGGTTGTCGTATACTGAACCATGTGGTTCAGTATTAGCGCACGAATTGGCGGCATGCAACAGAGACCTGGCACACAGCCATTGCCGCCCCGAGGCGCGCCGCGCGGATCGTTCCGCTGCCTTGCGAGTTCCATTCGCGGGATCGGGGCAGGCCAGCGGTGTCGCAGACGTCTGAGGAATCATCGCGCTATAAAAGGCAGCCGGCGAACAGCGTTCTGGCGTTCGCCAAGCGGGTCTATGGAGAGTTCGCTGAGGATCGCATCGCTGCCGTAGCCGGCGGGATTGCGTTCTTTGCGCTCCTCGCGCTGTTTCCGGGCGTCGCTTCGATCGTTTCCCTATACGGGCTGATCGGCGATCGCGCCGCCATCGGTCCCGCGCTGAACCATCTCGGCGGCTTCTTGCCGAGTGGCGCGATAGCGGTGCTGAGCGACGACATCAAACGTCTGGCCGTGCAGAAACCTCTGGTGCTCGGCACGCATTTCGCGATTGGATTTGTCATCGCCCTTTGGAGCGCGAGCGGCGGCATCAAGGCGCTGCTTGATGGTCTCAACATCGCCTTCGAAACCCGCGAAACGCGCGGCTTCGTCAGGATCACGTTGCTCGCGCTATGTCTTACCGTCGCCGGCATCGTGTTCATGATCGTGGCGATTGCGCTTACCGCGCTGCTGCCGCGAGCAGTCGAGGAATTGCACCTTGCGTCGCCGTTTTCGGTTGCAATGCAGCTTTCGCTTTGGCCGCTGGCCTATCTGCTCTGTGCTTCGACAATGGCGTTGACCTATCGCTTTGGGCCCGCGCGTGGCGCCGTGAGATGGAAATGGATCCTGCGGGCGAGCCTGATCTCCGCCGCACTGTGGATCCTGGGCACGTTCGCTTTCTCGTGGCTCGTCGCGAACTATGGAAGCTTCAACCGAACCTATGGCTCGCTCGGATCGCTGGTGGGTTTCCTCACCTGGCTCTGGCTGTCGCTGACACTGCTTCTCGCCGGTGCCGAAATCGCCTGCGAACTCGATCGCGCCGACAGCTCAGACCGGCAACCGGATCACCGCGCGCAACCCGCCCAGCGGGCTCTTGTCGAGCAGGATGTCGCCTCCATGGCTGCGGGCGATGTCGCGGGCGATGGCGAGGCCTAGGCCCGAACCGCCGGTCTGCAGATTGCGGCCCTCGTCGAGGCGGTGGAAGGGCCGGAATGCCTCCTCGCGCCGTTCCGCCGGGATGCCGGGGCCGTTGTCGTCGATGGCGATGCGGACGAAGCGCTCGTCGCGGCCGAGCGTCACCTGCACGTCGCTGCCGAATTTGAGCGCGTTGTCGATCAGGTTCATGGCGCAGCGCCTGAGCGCCTTGCGCTTGACGTCCACCATGATCGGCCCTGGCGTCTCGACGGAAATGTTGGCCTGCTCCATGCCGTGTGCGCCGGCCGAAGCCGCCGCCGCGTCTCGTAGCAGCTCGCTCAGGTCTTCCGGCGCCGAAACCTCGCCGCCTTCGCCGCGCGCGAAGTCGAGATATTCGTTGAGCATGTATTCCATCTCGGCGATGTCGCCGCGTAGCGCCTGCACATCGGTGCTTTCGGGCATCATCGCGAGTTGCAGCTTCATGCGCGACAGGGGTGTCTTCATGTCATGGCTGATGCCCGCCAGCATCTCGGTGCGCTGGCCGACATGGCGCTCGATGCGTTGGCGCATGATGAGGAAGGCTTGTGCGGCGCGCCGCACTTCGGCCGCGCCATAGGGCTTGAAGTCCGGCACCTCGCGGCCCTTGCCGAACGCTTCCGAAGCGAGTGCCAATTGCTCAATGGGCCGCACCTGGTTGCGCAAGAACAATACCGCCACCGCCATCAGGATCAGCGCCGATCCCACCATCCATACGATGAAAATGTCCGGGCTCGTCACCGTCACGCGGCTGCGCGGCACCATCATGCGCAGGACGCCGTCATGCACCTCGATGCGGATGTCGATCGTCTTGTTCGAGCTGTCGACCACGAAGCTCCGGTCGCCGGCGATCTGCTGGCTGATGACCTCGTCCAGCGCCTTGTCGATCGTGCTCGGGCGGCGGCGATGCGCCGGCGGTTCGATTCGGGCGCCCGGCTCGAACGTCACCGGATAATCGAGCGTCCGGCTCGCCTGGGCGCGCAGCGCGATGCGCTCGGCGCCGCTATGAGTATCTTCCAGCGTCACCAGGAAGGCTGTGTCGGCAGCGATGTCGCGCGCCATCCAGCGCGTGGTCGTGTCGAGGTCGCGCTCGAAGAAGACATAGGACACTACCGCCTGCAGCAGCACGACCGGCGTGACGATGATCAGCAGCGAGCGCCAGAACAGTCCGCGCGGCAGATAGCGCCTGATATGGAGATACTGGAACGGATCGAACCGCGCGAGGCCGTCAGCTGACACGGTCTGGCACCAGCACGTAGCCCACCCCGCGCACGGTCTGCAGATAGAGCGGAAGCTTGGGATCCTCCTCGATCTTGCGCCGGAGCCGCGTCACCTGCACGTCGATCGAACGCTCCAGCGCGACGCCCAATCGCGTGCACAGATCGCTGCGCGAAAACGATCGCCCGGCATTCGCCGCGAACAGTTTCAGCAGCGCCGCTTCCGAACTCGTCAGATGCACCGGCTTGCCCTTGCGTTTGAGCTGGCCACGCTCGGGATCGTAGACCGCGTCGCCCATGCTGACTTCCGCATGCGCCATCGTCGCCGGCGGCGCGGCGCGGCGCAGCAGCGCGTTGACGCGCAGGACCAGCTCGCGCGGCTCGAATGGCTTGGGTAGGTAATCGTCGGCGCCGAGTTCGAAGCCCGCAATGCGGTCCTCTGCCTCGCCCCTGGCCGTCAGGATCAGGATCGGAACCCGGCTCGTCTCGCGCACCGCGCGCGTCAGCTCGAAACCCGACTCGCCCGGCATCATCACATCAAGCACCAGCAGGTCGAAGGCGAAACTCTTCATCAGCGTGCGCGCATCCGCGGCATCGGCGGCGGCGGTGACGCGATAGCCGTTGGTCGTGAGATAGCGATGCAGCAGCGTGCGCAACCGCTCGTCGTCGTCCACCACCAGCAGGTGCGGATCCTCAACCGGGGCGGGGGTTGCGCTCATGGCAGCTATTCTGGCGTCCTTGTTTGCATGTCTCCGGCCGGCGCTATAATAGGCGCAAAGCGGTGCTAACCCCTTGCGATAACTAGGCCGAACCCGCTCTGCGAACAAGGGCGGCACCAAGCCGGAAGGACCCCGATGGCCGAAATCATTCCGTTCGATCAGCGTCAGGGCCACATCTGGTACGACGGCCATATGGTGAAATGGGGCGACGCCAAGACCCATGTCCTGACCCATGGCCTGCACTACGCCTCTTGCGTGTTCGAGGGCGAGCGCATCTACAACGGCCGCATCTACAAGCTCGCGGAACACACCGAGCGTTTGTTCGCCTCGGCGAAGATTCTCGGCATGCACATTCCCTTCACGCGCGAGACGATCAGCCAGGCCTGCATCGATGCGGCGGCAACCCAGGGCATCGTCGACGGCTATATCCGCCCCGTGGTTTTC
>DATEZM010000332.1:0-4517 GCA_035255625.1 Rhizomicrobium sp.
AAGAAGTCCGGGTCCTGGGTGAAGGCCTGGCCGAGGATGCGGGTCTTCTCCGCGTCGCCCTCGCCGCGCAGGATTTCCGATTCGCGCGTCGCCTCGGCGGTCAACACCGTCACCTCGCGCGCCGCGCGCGCGCGGATGCGCTGCGCCGTCTCGTTGCCCTCGGCGCGGTACTCGGCCGCCTCGCGCTGGCGCTCGGTCTTCATGCGGTCGTAAATCGCGCTGGAGTTGGCGGGCGGCAGATCGGCATGGCGGATGCGCACGTCGACGATCTCGATGCCGAAGCCGGCAACGGCGCGGTTCATCTCGTTGCGGATGTCGATCATCAGCTGCGCGCGTTTGTCCGACAGGACCGCCGCAAAACTCTCCTTGCCGAGCACGCCGCGCACATTGGACGAAAGCACCGGCGCCAGCTGGCTGAGCGCGTTCTCCTTGTCGGTGAGCGTCTGGTAGAAGCGCAACGGATCGACGATCCGCCAGCGCGCGAAGGCATCGACGATCATCCGCTTCTTGTCGGAGGCGATGACTTCTTCCGGCTGCGCGTCGAGGAGGAGGACGCGGCGGTCGAAGAACACCACGCTCTGGGTGAGCGGCGTCTTGAAGTGCAAGCCAGGATCGTAGATCACCGCTTGCGGCGCGCCGAACTGCAGCACCAGTGCTTCTTCGGTCTGGTTGACGAAATAGAAGCTCGAGAACAGCGCGAGCAGGAGCACGACTGCGAGCAGGCCGGCAATAACCAGGATGGCGCGCGTCATTGCCCGCCTCCGCTGCTCGCCTGCGGTGTCTGCGCTGCCTGCGACGACGGAAGCTGCCCGCCCGCGCCCAGCATGTTGGGCAACTGGAAGTACGGCACGACGCCCTTGGCCGAATCGTCGACGATCACCTTGTTCATGCCGCCGAGTACACCCGCCATCGTCTCCAGATACATGCGCCGCCGCGTCACATCAGGCGCCGTGCGGTACTGCGCCAGAACCGAGAGGAAGCGCTTGGCCTGGCCAGAGGCTTCGGCGATCGACTTCTGGCGATAGGCCTCGGCATCCTGGACGATTTGCGCTGCGTTGCCCCGCGCCTCGGGAATCACCTTGTTGGCGTAGGTCTCCGCCTCGTTGCGAGCGCGTTCCTGGTCGGTGCGCGCCGCCTGCACGTCGCGGTAGGCGCCCAGCACCTCGTCCGGCGGATCGACCTTCTGCATGGTGACGTTGATGATGGTGACGCCGGCGCCGTACATGTCGAGCGTCTTCTGTATCAGGTTCTTGACCTCGATCTGGATGGCGCCGCGGTCTTGGGTGACGATGTTGTCGAACTGGCTCTTGCCCACCACCTCGCGCATGGCGCTTTCGGCCACAGCCTTGATGGTCTGGTCGGAGGTGTCGGACGGATCGGACGGATCGGGAACTCTCTCGACGTTGAACTGGTAGGCGCCGGCGTCCTTCACCTTCCAATAGACGGTGAAGTTGATGTTGATGATGTTTTCATCGCCGGTCAGCATCTCCGATTCGGCGGGAACGTTTTCTTGAGTGTTATTGTCCTCGTTGTTGCGATAACCGATGTCGATCTGGCGTTGGCGCGTCACGTCCAGCGTGTAGGCGGTCTCGATCGGCCAGGGCAGATGGTAATTCATGCCCGGCGGGGTGCGCGCCACGAAGCGGCCGAATCGCAGAACGATGCCCTGCTCGTAGGCGCGCACAAAATAGATGCCGGTGGCGAACCACACGATGACGACTACGAGCAAAAGTATGAGAAGACCGCCGCTGGTGAAGCCGCCCGGAATGAAGCGCCTGAGATTATCCTGCCCCCGACGCCACATATCTTCGAAGTCTGGTGGGCGCATGCCGCCGCCCGGCGAAGATGGTCCGCGGCCCCAGGGACCTTTCGGCCCGCCACTTCCGTTACCACCCGACGAATTGGTCCAAGGCATGGAGCCCCTCTTGCCCGATTTTCTTGGTATGCCCAATCTTGTTGGTAACCTGGGGCTCGGCGGTTATATGTGCATCGCCGCCGGGGCGCAAACGCCCTTCATCGAAATGGCGATGCGGCGCGACAGTTCAAGGACATCGAATTCAATATGGCGCACGCGACACGCGACGAGGTGCTGAGAGCGCTCGATCAGGTGATCGATCCCAAAAGCGGGCGTAGCGTCGTGCAGCAGGATATCGTCCAGGGCCTGGTGGTGCGCGACGGCAATATCGGCTTCGCGGTCGAAGTGGACGCGGCGCGCGGCCGCGAGGCGGAGCCGCTTCGCAAAGCCTGCGAGGACGCCGTCACGCGGCTGCCCGGCGTGCTTTCCGTGACCGCGGTGCTCACCGCCCACCAGTCTTCGCCCCCCAAGCCTGAGCCGCAGCGCCCAACGCCGCGCCATGGGCCTTCCGCGCCGGCAGGGCTTCCCGGTGTCGGCGCCATCGTGGCTGTGGCGAGCGGCAAGGGCGGCGTCGGCAAGTCCACGGTCGCGGCCAATCTCGCGATCGCGCTTGGCCAGCAGGGGCTCAAGGTCGGGCTGATGGACGCCGACATCTATGGCCCCTCGGTGCCCCGGCTGTTCGACATCCGCGACAAGCCGCGTGCCGAGGGCAAGAAGATCGTCCCGATCGAGAAATACGGGATCAAGATCATGTCGCTCGGCTTTCTCATCCGCGAGGAAGAAGCGGTGGTGTGGCGCGGTCCGATGGTACAGAGCGCGCTGACCCAGATGCTGCAGGACACGCTGTGGGCGCCGCTCGACATCCTCATCCTCGACATGCCGCCGGGCACCGGCGATGCGCAGCTCACGATATCGCAGCGCGTGCCGCTCAGGGGGGCGGTGATCGTCTCGACGCCGCAGGACATCGCGCTGATCGACGCGCGCAAGGCGATCGCGATGTTCGCCAAGACACAGGTGCCGGTGCTCGGCATCGTCGAGAACATGTCGACGTTCATATGCCCGAACTGCGGGCATGAGAGCCACATCTTCGGCCATGGCGGCGCGCGCGCGGAAGCCAAGCGCATGGGCGCGGCCTTTCTCGGCGAGATTCCGCTGGTGCCGGTGATCCGCGAAACGTCCGATGCCGGACGGCCGGTCGCTGCGACCGCACCCGATTCGCCCGAAGCGCGCGCTTTTCAAACAGTGGCGCGCGAAGTTGCTGCGGGTGTTGCGGTGGCGCAACGCAGCGGCCCGCGAATTGTGATCGAATAGGATATGGCCGCCGGCAAACCGCAGATCAGGAGCCTCTTTCCGACCCCCGCGTCGATTCACTTCCTGCCCGTGGCAACGGACGTGAACACGGCGCTACGCCCGCTGATCGTCGAACGCGCAGGCCCCGGCTTGCGCGGCCAGGGGTGGCGCTCGGAGTCCGATCTGCCGAGCTGGGCCGGCGAATCGCTGCAGACCTTGTTCCGCGTGATACGCGATATGGCCGACGGACTGACCGCGACCAGAAGTGGCGGCCGCGTCACGCAAGACTGGAAGATCCAAGCCTGCGCCTGTTTGCGCATAAAAGGCGAGTACTGCGAATCCGCGGCGCGGACGGGCGCGGTGTGGTCCGGCGTGTATTATGTCGACGACGGCTATGCCAAGTCGGACGACGCAGCACTCGGCGGCGAATGGGAGCTCGCCGATCCGCGCGGTCCGCTGCCGGCGATGGTGGCGCCGCAATTCGGCTTCCGCATTCCGGGCGGGCTCACCGCGGGCCAAAGCGAGATCATGCGTCCGCAGAGCGGCATGATCGTGCTGCACCCCTCCTGGCTCGCCCGCGGCGAACGCCGCTATGACGGCGAACACCAGAGGGTGACGGTCGAGTTCGATCTGACGGCGTAAAACGCCCCCTCACCCGGAAATGCGTTGCATTTCCGACCTCTTCCGCACGCGGGAGAGGTAGTACGAGCGTTGCCGCCATGGCAAGAATGATGCGCTTCATGGTGACCTCCCCTCGTTGGACGTCAACCATATGGGAGCGGGATGACAAGCGAACAAGCCGCGCACACTAGTTTTGTGCGCGACTTGTCCTGCATCGCTGCTCTATAACGATTATTCGACGCCGGCCTTCAGCGCGATCGTGCGCGTGCTGCCGTTCGTCGTCACCGTCCAGGTGTCGCCGACCTTGTGCGCTTCCCAGGGCGTGCAGAGCGGATTGCTGGTCAGGCCGGGCGGCGTCGGATCGGCGTAGGTCCGGCAGAGCTGGCCTTTTGCGTCAAATTTCCAGGTGCCGGCGAACTTGTAGTCCATGCCCATCGCATGCGCGGTCACGTCGAAGGTGTGGTCGGCACGGTAATGCGAGTGGGTTTCGGCCATCCCGCCTGTCACCACCGCCGTATTGCCATAGAACCCCGACATCGGATCGTCAGCGGCGAAGGTGGGGGCGGCCAGCAACAGGGTGGCCGCGGTGGCCAAGAGAATATTGCGCATAAAAAAACTCCGTTCTGCGTTGGGATGAGCTATTCGATTCCGGCCTTCATCGTCACCGGCACCGATTGTCCGTTGAAGGTGATCGTCCAGCTGTCGCCGGCCTTATGCGCCTCGATCGGGAGGCAAAACGGATTCGGCAGGC
>DATEZM010000333.1:0-2058 GCA_035255625.1 Rhizomicrobium sp.
GACGGCGGCACGGACGCGTCCAAGCTCGGCTTCCAGTCCCACGCGCTTGCGGCCTGGTCGGCGGCGCTTCCAACGATGTTTCCGGCCGGGACGGGCCAGGGCCAGACGGCATCGGACACCAAGGCCAAGCCGGAGATCTGGAGCAATCGCGCCGGTTTTGAATCCCGCGCCGCAGATTACGCCGCGGCGACCGCCAAACTCGCCGACCTCTCCAAGGCTGGCGACACCGCCGGCTTCACCGCGCAGCTCGCCCTGGTGAAGAAGACCTGCGACGCGTGTCATTCGGATTTCAAGGAACGGTGACGGTGCCGAACGAGCCGTCGCGCAATCGCGCGGTGGTGTGGGATCTACCGACGCGCGTCTTCCATTGGTCCCTTGTCGTCCTCATCCCCTTCGCGTGGTGGACTTACAAGACCGACCACATGGAGTGGCATCGCGCGGCCGGCTATGCCGTGCTCGGCCTGATGGCGTTTCGGCTGTTCTGGGGATTGTTCGGATCGGCGACCGCGCGGTTCGCGGGCTTGCTGCGTGGACCGGCGACGCTGTGGCGCTATCTGGCCGGCCGCCTGCCGAAGGGCGTCGGGCACAATCCGCTCGGCGGATGGAGCGTCGCACTGTTGCTCGTCCTTCTTCTGGTTCAGCCCGCGCTCGGGTTGTTCGCGTCCGACGCGGATGGATTGGATTCCGGACCCTTCGCCGACCGTGTGAGCTACGACCGGTCGCTGCAGGCCGAGCGCTGGCATGAACTTCTGTTCTACGCGCTGGTCGGCCTCGTCGCCCTGCACATCTGCGCCATCGTCTATTACCGCCTGCGCGGCGAGAGTCTCGTCCTGCCGATGATCACCGGCCGCGCGAAACTTCCGCCTGGCGCACAGGCGCCAGCGCTTGCCCCGCTCTGGCTCTGGGTACTCGGCCTTCTGTTGGGCGCTGCCATGTTCGGCGCGCTCTATCGCTGGGGCGGCTGAGGGTTTTCGACAGCCGCGCCCAATTGGGATAAGAGACCTGACCACGAGGAATCAGGGTAGCCGCGCCCATGCGTACCGCCACCGTCGAACGAAAGACCCGCGAGACCGAGATATCCGTTTCGCTCGACCTCGATGGCTCGGGCGATACCGACATCGATACCGGCATCGGCTTCCTCGATCATATGCTGGACAGCTTCGGGCGCCATTCGATGATCGACTTGAAGGTCCGCGCCCAGGGCGACCTGCACGTCGATTTCCACCACACCACGGAAGACACCGGCATCGTGATCGGCCAAGCAGTGAAGAAGGCGCTGGGCGATTTCGCCGGCATCACGCGCTTCGGCGCCGCCACCATTCCGATGGACGAAACGCTGACCCGTGTCGCCATCGACGTGTCGGGCCGGCCCTATCTGATCTGGAAGGTCGAAATCCCCAAGCCCAAGCTGGGCGAGATGGACACAGAGCTGTTCAAGGAATGGTTCCAAGCCTTCGCGCAGCATGCCGGCATCTGTCTGCACATCGAGAATCTTTACGGCGACAATAGCCACCACATCGTGGAAACCTGCTTCAAGGGCACGGCCCGCGCGCTGCGCCAGGCGATCGAACCCGATGAGCGGCTCGAAGGCGGCGTTGCTTCGACCAAGGGAAGCTTGAGCGAAAAGGGCTGACCATGTCGCCTGTTTGTCGCAAAATGTGACGCGGGCGTCATCTTTATTGACTCTTTACGCCTCGCCCTTTACCTCTCCCCCTTCAAAGTGACGGTCTCGTCACCCATCTCGAGCTTGAAGTAGCGGGAGCACGCCATGGTCCAGATCACCAAAGACGACGCCTATGACGCGGTGGCGCCGGACGACTTCCCGGCGATGCTGAACCCGCAGCGCTATGGCGTGCGCAGCACGGCGTTCGACAAGATCATCAGCGCGACCCACGATCATTTCTGGGATCCGCTGGACAAGAGATACATCGACTTCAACGATTCCTTCGACACGACGAAGCAGACGATCCTGCCGGAGCGCTTCTTCCCGATCTTCCACACCCGCATCGGCGACGCGATGACGGCCGAGCAGAAGATCAAATTCGCCAACGAATCCAC
>DATEZM010000334.1:0-2046 GCA_035255625.1 Rhizomicrobium sp.
AAGGCCCGCGCCTGCTGGGCGTGCGCGCCGTGATCGCCGAAAGCTTCGAGCGCATCCACCGCTCCAACCTGATCGGCATGGGCGTGGCGCCGTTCGTGTTCGCCGAAGGCAAGACGCGGCGCGACTACGGGCTGACTTGGCGCGAGACGATCGACGTCCCAGGCCTCTCCGGCGAGATCAAGCCGCAGATGAAGGTGACGGCGACGCTGCGCCATCCCGACGGGCGCAGCACCGCGATGCCGCTCTTCCTGATGATCCTGACGGCGGACGAGGTGTCGTACTACAAGAACGGCGGCATCCTGCAATACGTGCTGCGCAATCTCGTGGCGGCTTAGCGCGTCGCTCAATCCGACCTCGACGTTGCGGCATAGGTGGTAAGGCCTTCGGCGAGGTGATCGAACATCAGCCGCGTGCGCCGCGTGCCGCGCAGGTCCTTGTGCATCGCGAGCCAGATTTCGAGCTCGAATTTGAGCGCGCCCGGAAGTAGGGCCACCAGATCGGGATCGCGCCGTCCGATACCGGTCTGGATCACGCCGATGCCGAAGCCGGCGCGCAGCGCCGCAAGCTGCGCCAGATCGGCGTCGGTGCGCAGCGCGAACAGCTCACGGGTCAGTTGCAGGCCGTTGTTGCGCAAGGCCTGGATGAACGGCGTCTCCTTGTCGTAGCCGATGATCGCGTGGCCGCGCAGCTCTTCGAGTTCGTGGGGCGTGCCATGTTTCTCGAGATAGCGGCGATGGGCGAAGAAGCCGAAGCCGATGCGGCCCACTTTCCTGGCGATCAATGCCTCTTGCGTCGGCCGCACCATGCGCACCGCGATGTCGGCGTCGCGCCGGAGCAGATCCTGGCGCTGGTCCGACAGCACAAGCTCAATCGCGACATGCGGATGGCGTTCGCGAAAGTTTGTGAGGATCGGCGGCAGCACCTCGCCACCGACCACGACGCTGGCGGTGAGCCGCACCGTGCCGCGCTCCTCGGCGTTGGTGCCCGACGCGGCGCGGACGAGCGCCTCCGCCGCGCTCGCCATCGCCTGGGCATGCGGGAGAAGTTCGTGCGCCGCCTGGGTCGGGATCAGTCCCGCCTGCGAACGGGCAAACAGCGGCAGGCCGAGATCGGCTTCGATCTGGTCGATGTGCCGGCCGAGCGTCGGCTGCGTCAGTGCCAGCTTGCGCGCCGCCGCGGACAGACTGCCCTCGGTCATCACCGCGAGGAAAGAGCGGTAGGTCTCCCATTTGGGTTCGTCACGCGCCATACGCGGACGTATAGCACGCGCCTCACGATCCCGTACTTGTGTAGCGCGCGATGCCGCGCCCCCAAGCGAGAAAGGCGACACCCAGAAACACGAAGCCGATGACAGGCGACGCCGCGCCCAGCCAGAACGGGATACCCGCGACCGCGCTCTTGCCGAGGAAAGCGGCCACCGGGAAATAGATCACACAGCCCATCGGCACGACATAGATGAGAAATTTTCGGAACCACGCGGCATAGACATCGAGCGGATATTGCGCCGCCTCGACGCCGCCATAGGTCAGCGTGTTGGCGATTTCCAGACTCTCGATGGTCCAGAACGACATCGTGCCCTGCAGGATGAGGATGCCGTAGAACAGCGCGAAACCGCCGATCACGGCCCACAGCAGCAGCGCCGCGCCGGCGACGGTCCAGGCGATGTGAAGCAGCGCCAGCGCCACTGCGGTCGCAAACAATCCCTGCGCGAGACGGCCCAATGTCGTGAAGCCGAACTCAAAACCGGCGAGCTGCACTGTCGCGGTGCGCGGCCGCAGCAGGATGCGGTCGAAATCGCCGGTCTTGATGAATTGCGGCCCCAGCATCTCGAAGCCGCGCGCACTCATGTCGCAGAGCGAGAACGCGGTGCTCACGATGCCGTAGAACAGAGCCACCTCGGGAAAGCTCCAGCCCTTGATGTGGCCGAAGCGGACGAACAGCGCGAACACGCCGCCGAACTCGATGACGGTGATGACGAACTGCGTGCTGAAGCGCAGCAGGAACGCGGTCGGGTACAGCATCTGAGCCCGAAGACAGTTGCGTGCA
>DATEZM010000335.1:0-2670 GCA_035255625.1 Rhizomicrobium sp.
TAGGTTAGCCGCGGGCTTTGCGCCAAGTGCGCGCGTGTGATTTGCTTCGCGGAGTTGTTGCCTCGAGGGCATCTTGACCGACACACCCGGCCCGCTTCCCCCGCCGCCGCCAAGGTCCGGCCATGGCTGCCTGTGGGGCTGCGGCATCGCCGCTTTGATCGTCGCGGCGGTGGTGGTCGGCAGCTTCAGCTATCTCGGTTGGTATCTCTTGAGCGGCTTCAAGAACGACACGACGCTCAAGGTGGTGATCACCACTGTGAATGCCGACCAGACCGCGCGCGCCATGCTGGGCGACAATATCGCAGTCACCAGCGTATCCAGCACCTCGATCGAGAGCACGGTTGAGACCGGGACGACGGCGAGCTATGTCGCGCATGTGAAGGGCAGCCGCGCCGAAGGCACACTGGAGGCGACGGTGGTCACCCAGCACAAGGTTCGTCATATCACCATTCTCGTCCTGACGGGGCCGGATGGCCGCCGCTACGATCTGACCGGTCCGCCGCACCCGCCAGACACTTCGATATAAGGAAACGCCATGACCTATCGCTGTTTCAACGTCGAGATCGCGAACCACATCGCGCATATCCAGCTCAAGCGTCCCTCCGAACTCAACACCATGGTGCCGGAGTTCTGGACCGAGCTGCCGGCGATCGTGAAGGACATCGACGATAACGCCACGGCGCGGGTCATTGTGATCTCGTCCACCGGCAAGCATTTCTCCGGCGGCATGGATCTCGCCGTATTCACCGGCGGCAATTCCGCCGGCACATCGGCGGCGCGTTCGCCGAAGGAGCGCGGCCGCACGCGGGCAAACCTGCGGCTCTCCGTGCTCGACATCCAGGAGAGCTTCAACTGTCTCGAACGCGCCCGCGTGCCTGTGCTGATCGCGATCCAGGGCGGTTGTGTTGGCGGTGCGGTCGACATGGCGAGTGCCTGCGACTGCCGCTATGCGACGGAAGACGCGTTCTTCGTCATCCAGGAGATCAATATCGGCATGACCGCCGATGTCGGGACCTTTCCGCGGCTGTGCAAGCTGATGCCCGAAGGCATGGTGCGCGAGCTCGCCTATTCCGGCCGCCGGATGCCGGCGAAGAAGGCGATGCAAATGGGCCTCGTCAATGAGGTGTTTGCGACGCAGGAAGCGATGCTCGCGCATGTGATGGGCATCGCCAAGGACATCGCGGAGAAATCGCCGCTGGCGGTCTATGGATCGAAGGTGATGATCAACTACGCCCGTGACCACACGACCGCCGATGGCCTCGACTACATCGCCACCTGGCAAGCCGGTATGTACCACCCCGAGGTGGACATGATGGAGGCGTTCAAGGCGAAGAACGAGAAGCGCCCGGGCAAGTTCGACGAACTGCTGCCGGTCCGGCGCCGGGCGCTTTCGGGCGAGTAGCGCCGCGGCTCAGCCGCTCGCGAAGGATTGTGCCTTCTGGATACCCGCGATCAGGCCGATCTCCTTCGGCTGCCATCCCAGCTCCTGCCGTGTCTTGGCGTTCGATGCCGGCATGTCGATACCGACGAACATCCCGTAGAAGCCGAAATGGTTCGTCGCTTCTTCCTGCGGCTTGGAGACGACGGGCAGACCAAACCGCTTCCCGATCGCGGCCGCGATGTCCTTGACGGGCACGCCGTCCTCGCCGACGCCGTGATAGATCGCGCCGGCCGTGCCTTTTTCCAAGGCGAGCCGGTAGAGGCGCGCGGCGTCGAGCCGGTGCACCGTCGTCCACCGGTTCCTGCCGTCGCCGATATAGGCCGATACGCCCTTGTCTCGCGCAATTTGGATCAGCGCCGATCCGAAACCTGCCTTGAAACCTTGCTCGCTCTCGCCATGCACGGCCGGCGCAAGACGGATCGCCATGCTGCGGACGCCGTGGCGCTTTGCGATGGCATCGGCTGTCTGCTCCGAAACGCGCGGCATGCCGTCGTCATCCGGCCGGCGCATGTCCTCGGTCGCCACCTGGCCCGGTGCGATCATGGCGGTACCCGAGGTGACGATCAGCGGGCGATTCGATCCCGCGAGAACTTCACCCATGGCCTCAATGGCGCGCTTGTCCATCTGGCCATTCTCGGCGAATTTCGAGAAATCGTGGTTGAAGCCCAGATGGGCAACGCCGTCCGATTGGGCCGCTCCGCTCCGCAGGCTCTCGATATCCTCGAGCGAGCCGTGATGCACCTCGGCGCCGGCAGCGGCGACCGTCTTGGCGGCTTCATCCGAGCGTGCCAAGCCGAGCACGTGATGGCCGGCCCCGAGCAATTCCCGAACGACGGCAGAGCCGATGAAACCGGATGCTCCGGTGACAAAAATGCGCATGTGCTGTCTCCTATCTCTCGTTGAGAACGAATTGCCCGCCGCAGGCCAAGGCGAGGTGGGGACCGAACAACGCACCTGGCGTGAACGCTCCAGGCCGTCCTTCGCCCCGCGCCAGCCGCCGCGTAACCTCCGCCACCACGGCGGACGTGAACGCCATGGCTTCCGGCGCCTGCAGCCAGCCTTCCGCGGAAACGCCTGCCGCCCATTGAACCTGCGCATGCGCCCAGGTGAATTCCCGCGTCCGCTTGGCCGCCTTTGTCCTGATCGCCGCGATCCGGCGTGTCGCGAAGTTCCGCACGGCTTTGATCCGCACCAAGGACGAAATCACCGGCAGGATCGCACGCGCGAAC
>DATEZM010000336.1:0-2487 GCA_035255625.1 Rhizomicrobium sp.
TGCGGCGTTAGTCCGCATTGGCTCGCGACATTTACCAGCAGCACGGTCTTGCCCTTGAAGGACGACATCGGCAGTGCTGCACCATCGATGGATTTGAAGCTGAAATCGTAGGCCGTCGTCATGATTTCCTCCGTTGTGGGCTGCGGGAATAGTAGCGCCGGATCGGCGCGCGACGCCATATGCCCAAAACCACGGGGGTCCGCGCGAAGCGCCGCCGCGCTGCGCAAAACCGGCTAGACCGCCGCATTGACCGGCCCCGCCTGCGCATGCGACCGCTGGGTCCATGACCGCGCCTGTTCAGCTTTTGACGCATCTTGCCGACATCGCGCCAAGCTACGACGCGCTGGTCTGCGACGTGTGGGGCGTGCTGTGCAATGGCACGACGGCTATCGCGCCGGCCTGCGCGGCCCTCACGACGTTCCGCGAAAAGCACGGTCGTGTGATCCTGCTGTCGAATGCGCCGCGACCCGCATCGGCGCTCGAAGCCCAGCTCGAGAGCTTCGGCGTGCCGCTCGACTGTTATGACGCCATCGTCACATCGGGCGCCGCCGTGCGCGAGGACCTGGCGCGGCGGCGTGGCGCGGCGATCATGCATCTGGGTCCGGCGCGCAATGTCGGGCTGTATGAGGGCCTCGATCTGGCATCGACCGACGTGGCACATGCCGATCTCGTACTGTGCTCCGGTCTGCTCGACGACGAGACAGAAACGCCGGACGACTACGCCTCGCAGCTCGCGGAAATGAAGGCGCGTGCCCTTCCCATGCTGTGTGCCAATCCTGACATCGTCGTGCAGCGCGGCGGCAAGCTCGTCTTCTGCGCCGGCGCGCTGGCGCAGGCCTATGAGAAACTCGGCGGCAAAGTCGTTTACTATGGCAAGCCGCACGGGCCGATCTACGACCATGTCCGCTCCGTGGCGGGCGGTGCGCGCCGGTTCCTCGCCGTCGGCGATGGAATTGCCACCGACATCAAAGGCGCCAACGCGGCCGGGATGGACGTGGTCTTTATCGCCGACGGCATCCATGGCGAGGATGTCAGCGAATTCTCCGTGCCGCATCTGAGCGCGCTGTTCGAGCGCAGCGGCGCACATGCCGTCGCGGCAATGCGGGCGCTTGTCTGGTAGCGCCGCGAACCGATAGAACGGTTCACCGCAGCAAGAGGCGCCCATGCCCTATTACATCGACCAGTTGAAGCCCGGCATGTCGGAGAGTTTTTCCAAGACCGTCACCGAGTCCGACATCCAGAAATTCGGCGAGGTTTCCGGCGACGTGAACCCCGTCCATTTCGACGAGACTTTCGCCAAGACGACACCCTTCAAGGGCCGCATTGCCCATGGCGTGCTGACGGCGAGTTACATCTCGACCGTGCTGGGCATGCAGATGCCTGGGCCCGGAACGATCTTCATGTCGCTCACCACCCGCTTCAAGGGACCGGTGCGCATCGGTGACACCGTCACAGCCACCTGCACGGTGCGCGAAGTGGTTGAGGCCAAGCGACGCGTGACGTTCGACTGCGTCTGCAAGGTCGGCGACGTTACGGTGATCGACGGCGAGGCGCTGGTGATGGCGCCGGCGCGGCCGCAATAGGCCCGTGAAGATTTTCCGCCACTATCGTGACGTGACCGATGCCTATAAGGGTGCGGTGGTGGCGGTCGGCAATTTCGACGGCGTGCATCTTGGCCATCAGGCACTGATCGGCACCGCGCGCCGCATAGCGGAGGAACGCGGTGCGCCGCTCGGCGTGCTCGCCTTCGAGCCGCACCCGCAGGAATTCTTCCGGCCCTCGCCGGTGTCGTTCCGCCTGACGCCGTTCCGCGCCAAGGCGCGGCTGATCGCAGGGCTTGGCGTCGACGTGCTCTACGCCTTGGCGTTCGATGCCGAGATGGCAGCGAAACCCGCGCAGGATTTCGTCATGGACGTGCTGGTCGATGGGCTCGCGGTTAGCGCCGTCGTCGTGGGGCGCGATTTCCAATTCGGCAAGGGCAGGGCGGGTACCACCACCACGCTCGCGGACATGGGCAAGGAAGAACGTTTCGGCGTCACGCTGTTCGATCCCGTTCTTGCGCATGGCGACGACAAGATTTCCTCGACCGAAATCCGCGATGCGCTCAAGACCGGCAGGCCGGAGGTCGCCGCCCGCTTGCTCGGCCACCCTTGGGCGGTCGAAGGCCGCGTCGAGCATGGCGACAAACGCGGTCGCACCATCGGCTTCCCGACCGCGAACATGCGCCTGGTCGATTGCCTGCAGCCGGCCTTCGGCATCTATGCGGTACGCGCGAAGATCTTCGAGAACGACCAGGTGATCGAGACCCATGAGGGCGTCGCCAGCTTCGGCATCCGCCCGATGTTCGAGATGCCTGTGCCGATGCTCGAGACCTACCTGTTCGACTTCGACGGCGATCTCTACGGCAGGCACATGTCGGTTGAGTTCGTCGCGTATCTCCGCGCAGAGGCGAAGTACGACGACCTCGAAACCCTCAAAGTGCAGATC
>DATEZM010000337.1:0-4881 GCA_035255625.1 Rhizomicrobium sp.
AGGCGTGTCGAGCGCCATGGCGAAGAAGATCTACGACTTCTTCCATCCCTCCGGCTGATCAGCCGCGCAGCACCAGTCGGGCGAATTCGGCGAAACCCTGTCCGCCAGAACCGTTGGTGATGTAGCGCGGCAGGAATTTCATGCGCGCGGCGAATCCTTTGACGTTGGCAACACCGACCGTGTTCTCGAAGAATTCGAACATCGGCTCGTCGTTCGGTGAGTCGCCGAGATAGACGCACCGCGCCTGCACGGCGGTGGCATCCAGGTGCCAAGTGCTGCTCAAGAGCGCGCGGATCATCTGAAGCTTGTTGAAATCGCCGATCCAGGCGTTGATGTGAATGGAGCTGAGCTTGACGGTCGCGCCCATCGCCTCCAGCCGGTCGATGATCCGCTCAACCGTGCGCGGTGGCAGCGGCTTTCGGTCCTCGCAGACGTCAATGGCGATGTCGCTGATGCGATAGGGCTGGTCGGCGGCGAGAGCAATTCTGGGAAATTCCCCGACGAGGGCCGCGAACATCCTGCGGAGCCGGGTGCTGTCCGCGCGGCGCTGTGCTTCTGGGCGGCGGAATTTTCGGATCATCTTGCGGTGGGTGCGGTCGTAACGAAAGGAGAAGGCGCCGTTCTCCCCGACCACGGCGTCGACCGGCCAGAAACGCGCGATCAGATCGCACCAGCCTGCCGGCCGGCCCGTGACCAG
Organism: Rhizomicrobium sp.; assembly: GCA_035255625.1. GTDB lineage: Bacteria > Pseudomonadota > Alphaproteobacteria > Micropepsales > Micropepsaceae > Rhizomicrobium. The sequence goes on from DATEZM010000337.1 coordinate 698, forward strand.
GATCACGATACGGCCTGAGCGCTGTAGCGCCTCGAGTGCGGCATAGGCGCCGGCGGTCAGCTTGCTGTGATCGGTCAGCGTGTCGTCGATATCGCTCAGGATAAAGCGAAAGCGCGCGATCTGGCGCGGCGTCAGGCGCGAAAGCGGTAGGAGAGCATCGCGCACGTGGAACCGTCTCGCCTGAATGCGGAGTCGAAGGGCGCGGGTTTCTATCACCCCGGCACGAATTCGTCTAAGCTCGGCCTCACAGTACAAGAGACGGTCATGACGCGCGAATTGTGGACCTTGCCTAATGCGATCACCGGCTACCGCTTCGTTGCGGGACCGCTATGCCTTCTGCTGCTGGTCTATCCGTTCGCGGGGTCGATCTGGCTCGTGCTGGCGGCGATGATCCTGGCAGAGATTTCCGATGCGCTGGACGGTTATGTCGCGCGCTCGGCGCGGCAGGTGACCAAGGTCGGCAAGATCCTCGACCCGATGGCGGACGGGCTCTATCGCGGCTCGGTGTTCATCGCCTTCGTTGTCGTGGGCTGGATGCCGATGTGGATGCTGGCAGTAATTCTGATTCGTGACGTCGCGGTGTCGCACCTGCGCGAATTCGCGCAAGAACGGCAGCAGACACTGGCCGCCCGTACCAGCGGCAAGGTGAAGGCGGTGATCCAGGCAGTGGCGCAACTCAGCATCGTCGGATTCGTCGCGCTGTTTGGCGGGCACTACCCGGCCCCCTTCACGCTTTTGTGCAAGACGGTGCTGACGATCGCGACGCTGGCGACCGCCTATTCCTTCGTTGACTACACGCTGAGCGTCCTGGGGCCGCGGCCAGCGACCGCGCCGTAAGAGATTTTCACCCACGGCATGGGCGAAACGGCGTGGAGAATCGTGCCGCGCCGGAGTAGGCTTTCCGTGAAGAATCCGAGTTCCGCGTTTTGCAGCAGGCCCTGACCCGGTTTTATCCGACCCTCCCCGCCTTGCTCGCGCCGGCGGCGGGCCTGCTGTTGATCACCGACAATCGCGCCGCGCTGGCGCTGGCGCTGGCCCTGACGGCGGGTGTGGCAGCGATGGCGCTCCTCGGGTTCCAGAGCGGCTCCTGGCCGCGCGCCTTCGCCGCCCTGGGCCGTGCCTCGATCGCGATCTTCTGCCTGACGCTGTTCATCGTGTTCCTCGGCAATCACTGGCTGCCAGTGTGGGGCTTCATCGTCATCTACATGGCGGAGTTCATTCCGCCCTATCTGCGGGTTTTCGCGCAACAGGCCGGTCAGCCGATCGGCGTACGCTTCACGGCAAGGCTGCGCATCGCGGTGTATCTCGTGGCGGAGGCCGCGATCATCATCGAGGCGGTAGTTGGAGGCAGCCGCGAGCCGATGCGCGGCCTGCCGGTCACCATGGCGCTGTTCTGGCTCGCGGTCGCGGCGGCGGTCCTCTACCTCGTGGATCATGTGATCGTCGCCTTCGCGCACATCGCGGACAGCCGCAAGTCGTCATGAACGTTCTGTACTTCGCGTGGTTGCGCCAGAAAGTGGGTCGCACCGAGGAAACCATCGAGCACACGCCGGCGCTGCGCACCGTGGGCGACCTGGCCGCGATGCTGCGCGCGCGTGGCGGCGGCTATGGCGAGGCGTTCGCCGATATGCGCCGGCTGCGCGCCGCGGTGAATCAGATCCATGTCGGGCTCGACTCGGTTCTCGCCGCCGGTGACGAGGTGGCGTTCTTTCCGCCGGTCACCGGCGGATGACCACCAACATTCACATCCAGGCCGAAGACTTCGACGTCGCCGACGAGATCGAGGCGCTGAACGGCAGCGACATCGGCGCAGTGGCGAGTTTCGTCGGCCTGGTGCGCGGCGGCGGCGGGCTCGACGCGATGACGCTGGAGCATTATCCCGGCATGACCGAGCGGGAGATCGGCCGCATTGTGGCCGACGCGCGGACGCGCTGGGCGCTGGGCGGCGTCACCATCATCCATCGGGTAGGACGGCTTTGCGTTGGCGAGCGCATCGTGCTGGTCGCGGTCGCAGCGGCCCATCGCACCGCCGCCTTCGAGGCGTGCCAGTTCCTGATGGATTATCTCAAGACCCGCGCCCCGTTCTGGAAGACGGAAGAGCGTGGCGGCGAAACGGCCTGGGTCGAGGCCAAGGACACCGACGACGCGGCGGCGGAACGCTGGCGCCGGCCGTGAACTTGCGATGACCTAGTGCTGTCGATCGCTTCGCATCCCTGAGAGTCCCACAAAAAATGAGGCGGCCTGCGCACCGCGCGCGGTGCCAAAAGGTTTGAGGCTGTGTACGCGCGGGCGCAGGCCGCCCCGGCATGGACGGGAGGCAGGCCTGCTCCCGCCGCGTCTGCGCGCGCCGGCAACGAAGCACCTTCGCCCTTCCACCTCGGACCTTCGACCCCAAAGGAAGACATCCGCCGCACGCGCCGCAGCGCATCGGCCAAGCGGACGACCCACTTCCTCCGGCTGTCGAGCAGGTGCACACGAGCTTGCACCCCGCCCTGTCTGTTCTCGCGCCCTGCTTTCCCTACAAATCCGTGTTCCTTTCGTGCATCACGAGAGTGGTAAATATGGTACACAACCGGTGGTTCAAGGGGTGCGTCGAAATATATTTCTGATAGAATGTCAGTTAGGCCAATTTGCCCACATTGCTGGGTTTTCCGGGGCGGCCTAGGGTCCCAGCCGTCGCCTTGGAGGCCGGTCTATGCATCACGCCCACCATTGGGCCGCGCTCCTGTCCGTCGGCATCGGCGTCTTCACGGCCATCGCGATTTCGATGTGGGTAGCGGTGCGCGCCGGCAAGGACACCGACGGTTGAAGGCGTTGTTACGGCCCGCGATTGCGGGATCAGCAGAAAAGCGAAAACTCCGATCCGACCGGCGACAGGTTCAGTCGCCGCGCGACGAGCTGGGACGAAATGTTGTCGAACGTCGTCGCGTAGAACGGTGTGCAGCCCAAGGCGCGCACGGCGTTTGCCCAGCCGGCGACGGCACGCCCGGCAAATCCTCTCCCTCTATAGGCGGGAACGGTCTCGACACCCGCGCTATGCGCGCGCCGTGAAGCGTTGACCGTCGCGCAGACCGCGACGGCATGATCGCCTTCGATCGCCGCAAATAGCGGTACGCCGGCCGCGACGACAGGCAACCATTCCTCGAGACCACCGTGAAGAAATTCGGCGTTGGTGTCGTCGATGGAAGTGGACGTGCCGCTGGCCAAAAGCCCAGCCGGAACGTCGTATAGCGGTCCCGCGCGCATCGCCGTCACTCCCAGGCCGGAAGCGGCAAAGAGGTTCAAATAGTCGCCGTACTCCTTTTGCCAATGGGCCGGGCGACCGCGCTTGCGCTGGGCGAGCTCCTCGAGGCGAAGGACAATATCGTCGGGAAGGTCGCTATGGAATTTGCAGATGACCTCGCGTTGCGTCCGCAGCACGTAAAAGCGTGGTGCTGACCCCGTAAGCCGGCCACGCGCATCCACCCGGAACATGGCCTCCAGGAGGCCCAAAAAGCTTTCACGATTTGGCAGGTCACTCATGCCGGCAGCATGCGGAGTCGCCGGGGCCCGCGCAAGTTTGCATGGATGGGATGACAAGAGTCGGTTGGATTGCAATCACCTCTCCCGTTCACGGGAGAGGTAGGCCTTCGCTCAATACATCCACTGCGCGCGCGCTTCGGCGTTCCACGACTTCTCGTCCGGCGTGGTGATCGCGTCGAGGTCGGCGGGCGTTGCGGATTTGTTGTCGACCCAGTCGCGCAGGGCGGGGCCGCCGTTGATCACGTCGATAGCGAGTTTGCCGAATTCGTATTCGTAGGCGAAGTCGCGCCACAGCGGATAATCGGGATAGAGGCGGCGGATCGCCTTGAAGGCGAGCGCCTGCAGCCGCCAGGGGCGGAACGCGAGGTGATCGTAGGCCGATCCTTCGGCGTGAATGTGCACGCCGTGGCAGAGCTTGCCGGCATGCTTGTGGAAGGTCGGCTCGAACCAGATCTCGCGCAGGGCGCAGCCGGCGAGCCAGTGCGGCGCCAAAGCGCGCATCTCCGCCATCACGCGCCGCGCATCGATGTCGGGCGCGCCGAACAGCTCGAGCGGGCGTGTCGTGCCGCGGCCTTCCGACAGCGTGGTGCCTTCGAGCATCACCGTGCCGGGATAGGCGTGCGCCATGTTGAGGTTGGCCGCGTTGGGGCTGGGATTGATCC
>DATEZM010000338.1:0-2346 GCA_035255625.1 Rhizomicrobium sp.
CGCGCTGATCTGGCCCGACATGGCGTAGCGCTGGCCAATGACCGAGCCGAGCCCGTTCCATCCGCCCCATAGAAAGAGGAAGCAGATCGTTCCCACGATCGACGCCGCCAGCATCATCGCCAGCGACACCGGCACGAAGGCATAGATCGCAAACACGGCCGCGGAGAGCGCGCCAAACAGGATGAAGTAGCCGCGGTCGCCCAGCCGCAAGGGGCTCCAATAGTCGCGCACCACGCCGAAGGCGAACGCGAAATAGGCCGGGATTCCGGCCCACGCCGAGAACGCCGCCAGCTCATGGGCGCTCAAATGCAGCTTGTTCTTCAGGACAAAGGAGAGCGGCACGACATGGAAGCCGGAGCTCGGCGTGACGAGATTGAGCAGGACGATCCACACACCGCAATAGACGAGAATGCGCATCCGCGCGGCGGTGCCAAGGCCGGGCGTGCCCTCGGTCAGGGGCTCACCCATGCGGCAGCTTAGCCCGATCCTGCGCGCTCAAGTCCAACGCGGCGGCCCGTGCGAATTGCGCCGCGGCGCCGGCCCGGTCGCCGGTCCACAGCAGCGCCTGCCCCCATTTCAGATGCAGCCGGCCCCAATTGGGCGCGTATTTGTTGGCTTCCTCGAACTTCGCGAGCGCGAGATCGGAGCGGTTCTTCGCGATCAGCGCCTCGCCCCACATCTCGAGCGGATCGGCGAATTTGGGACCGATGGTATGCGCCTTGCCGAAATGCGCGATGGCACCATCCAGATCGCCTTTCCACAACAACATCTGGCCCCAGTCGGTATCGGCAAACGGGATGTCGGGCGAGCGCGCGGCGACCAGCGCAAACCAGCGATCGGCGCGTTCCCAGTCGTGCTGAAGCGCGGCAACGCGGCCCTGCATGCGCGCGCACTGATCGCAATCGGCGGGCATCGTGTTCAACAGCGCGTCGGCCTCGACGAAGCGGCCCAGCCGGGCCAGCGCATAGGCCTGCCAGGGCGCGATGCCGGTGAGGCCGGAGATGCGAAAGTCGAGCCGGCCCCTGGTCGCCGCCAGGTTAGCCTGCGCAGCCACCGCCCGTGCCTCGGCGTCACGGATGGTTCCCGCCCAATCCTGCAGTTCGGCGGCAAGCAGCGCGCGGACGCCCAGCCTGTTCTGGTTCGTCGCGAGCGGTGCGTCCGGATCGGCTTCGAGTGCATCGAGGGCTGCGAGGTCGGACTGGGCCGCCGCTACGTCGTGCAGCGCGACATCGATGGAGGCCGACGAAACCAGCACCGCTTCATTGCCGCCGGTGCCGGGAGCAAAGATGTTATCGGCCTTTGCCGCGCGATAATCGCCCTGCAATTGTTCCTCGTTCGAAGCGTTGACGCGGATGCTGGTCGGCACAGCCGACGGCGTCCACTGCTTGTCCCCGCCGCCTGCGATCTGCACGCGGGCCTGCTGCGTGTCACGATAGGCGTCTTCCTCACGGCCGTTTTTCGACTCGACGATGGCAAGGGATTCCATGAAGTTGGGAAGATTGGGATCGAGGCTTTGGCCGGCGCGATAATAGGCCCATGCCGGCCCGAAATCGCCTCTGTTCGAGGAGAAGTTGCCAAGCCCCAAATCGGCCCAGGCGCGGTCGTCGGCCGAACCGGTGGCCGCCAACCCGCGCAGCACGGCGACGGCCTCGGCAAAGCGATGTCTGCCTATGAGATAGACTGCGAAGCGATAGGGCTGGGATTGCGCAAACACCGCCTCTGCCGCCTTGTCCACCAAGCCGTCGAGCGTGCCCGCCTTGTCCGCGATGGTTTGGCCAGGGTTACCGTCTGTTCGCACGGTGAGCGCCATGCCCGAAGGCGTCTCATAAAGATCGCCGGTCAGATGCGTCTGTTTCCCGAGCCAGTCGTTCAGGAAGCGCACGACCTGGCCGAGTGAGACGCCCGTGTCGGGGATCTGCACCGTGATGTCGCTGGTCGAGTCATTGGCGAAGGTCGAAGGTGCACGGATCGAGTCGGCCTGGCTCTGCATGACGATCAGCCGGTCGAGCAGCTTGTCGGCGACGACCTGGCCGGTCAGGCCCTTCTGGGCCATCGATGCGGGCACATTGAAGCTTTCGATGACAAGCCCGTCGGCATGCGCCGCCTGCCAGAGTGCGACGCCCAGGCCAATCGCGATCGCGATCACGATGAACGCGACGGCGAGTTCGAAACCGAGCTTCAATACGTCACTGACGTGGCGCACACGCAGGCCCCAATGGCGGATGGCGTCCTCGCGTTTGGCTTCTTCGATCTGGACGGCGGCGAGGTCGGATTGGCGCCTCAGATAGTCGCGCAACTCCTCGCGCAACGCCGGATCGGCGGAGGCCGCGGCAAAAGCCACGCCCG
>DATEZM010000339.1:0-7214 GCA_035255625.1 Rhizomicrobium sp.
AGAACAGGATGAGATCGAGGGCGCAGAACACGCCGATCATCAGCGTTTCGAGCGCAAGGAACGCGATCATGTATTCGGCGACGCGATCTTCGATCGATTCCCAGCTCGCCAGGATGCAGAACGGCATCAGTCCGGCGGTCAGCACGATGAACAGCATCGATATGCCGTCGATGCCCATGTGATAGCCGATGCCGGGCGCGAGCCAGTCGGCCTGCTCGACGAACTGGAAGGCGGCGGTATGGCCGTCGAACCGCGACCAGATGAAGAGCGATAGCGCGAAAGCGACGATGGTGGTGACGAGCGCGATCCAGCGGGCGTTGCTGGCTATCGTCTCTTTCGAGCCGCGGGCGAGCAAGACGATCGCGCCGGCACCCAGCATGGGCAGGAAGGTGATGATGGAGAGGATTGGCCAGCCGCTCATGGCGTCGCTCCCGACAGCATGAACCAGGTGGCGATCGCAACCAGGCCGATCAGCATGGCGAAGGCATAGTGGTAGACATATCCGGACTGCAGCCGCACCGCACCGCGCGTTGCATCGAGCACGCGGGCCGCAATGCCGTCAGGGCCCAGCCCGTCGATCACCGTGCCGTCGCCGCGCTTCCACAGGAAGCGGCCGAGTGCCTGCGCCGGGCGAACGAACAGGAAGTCGTAGAGTTCGTCGAAATACCATTTGTTGTAGAGGAACAGGTAGAGCAGCCCGCGCTTCGCCGCCATCTGGCGCGGCAGGTTGGGGTGAAGGATGTAGTAGTAATAGGCGACAGCGAAACCCAGCAGGGTCAGCGCGAAGGGCGCGAGCTCAACCCATTCGGGGAAATGCTCGATCTGCGGCGCCATGCCGTTGCCGGCGATGGCGGCAATGGCGTTGTGCCAGAAGCCGGCCGACTGTTCGCCAATAAAGTAGTGGTCGAACAGAATGCCGGCAAACGCCGCGCCGGCAGCCAGCACGCCAAGCGGGACCAGCATCGTCAGCGGCGATTCATGGACTTCCGATAGCGCCGGCGCGTGATGGCCGTTGGGATCGTCATGCGTATGGGCGTCGCCATGCGCGTGTTCGTCCTTGTCTTGGCCGCGGTAACGGCCGTGGAACGTCATCAGGAACTGACGCCAGGAATAGAATGACGTCATCCCCGCCGCGACCAATGTCAGCAGGAACGCATAGCTCGCCATGGCGCTGTGCGACTCGTAAGCAGCATCGATGATCGAATCCTTGGAGTAGAAGCCGGCGAGGCCGATGTGCAGGTTCGGGATGCCGACGCCGGTCAGCGCCAGATTGCCGATCAGCATCATCGCCCAGGTGAACGGTATGGCCCTGGCGAGCCCGCCCATCTTCCGCATGTCCTGCTCGTGGTGCATGGCGTGGATCACCGAACCGGCGGAGAGAAACAGCAGCGCTTTGAAGAAAGCATGCGTGAAGAGGTGGAACATCGCCGCGCCATAGGCGCTGAGGCCGGCGGCGACGAACATGTAGCCGAGCTGCGAGCAGGTCGAGTAGGCGATGACACGCTTGATGTCGTTCTGGAACAGCCCGACCGATGCCGCGAAGAAGGCTGTGGTGGCGCCAATGAAGGTGACGAATTCAAGCGCACGCGGGCTAAGCTCGAACAGCGGCGAGCAGCGGCAGACCAGGAACACACCGGCCGTCACCATCGTGGCGGCATGGATGAGCGCGGAGACCGGCGTCGGGCCTTCCATCGCGTCGGGCAACCAGGTGTGCAGGCCGATCTGCGCCGACTTGCCCATGGCGCCAACGAACAGCAGCAGGCACAGCGTGGTCAGGATGTCGACGTCCCAGCTGCCGAAATGCATCGTGTGGCCGACGAATGACGGCGCCGCCTTGAACACCGCGTCAAAGTCGAGCGTCTTGAAGATGTAGAAGATGCCGAAAATGCCTAGCGCGAAGCCGAAATCGCCGACGCGGTTGACGATGAAGGCCTTGATAGCGGCAGCGTTGGCCTCCGGCTTCTTGTACCAGAATCCGATCAGCAGATAGGACGCGACGCCGACTCCCTCCCAGCCGAAGAACATCTGGACGAAGTTGTTCGATGTCACCAGCGCCAGCATGGCGAAGGTGAAAAACGACAAGTAGGAGAAGAAGCGCGGGCGGCCGTCGTCCTCGGCCATGTAGCCGATCGAATAGAGGTGCACGAGCGAGGAGACGCCTGTCACCACCACCAGCATCGCGCCGGTCAGCGCATCGACCCGGATCGTCCAATCGACCCTGAGATCGCCGGAATAGATCCAGGGCATGATCTGCACGATGTAGGAATGGCCCAGCATCGTTGTGTCATAGAAGGCGAAGATCGACAGCGCGGCGGAGACGAACAGCGCGCCGGTCGTCACCAGTTCCGACGCGCGCGCGCCGATCAGGCGGCCGAACAATCCCGCGATAACGGAGGCAATGATGGGCAGGAAGACGATTGCGGAGTACACGCCCTAGCCCTTCATCTGGTTGACGTCGGACACGGCGATCGTGCCGCGATTGCGGAAATAGACGACGAGAATGGCGAGGCCGATGGCGGCTTCCGCGGCCCCAACGGTGAGGATGAAGAGCGCGAAGACCTGCCCCACCAGATCGTGCAGGAAGGACGAGAACGCCACGAAGTTGATGTTGACGCTGAGCAGGATCAGTTCGATCGACATCAGGATGACGATGACGTTCTTGCGGTTTAGGAAGATGCCGAACACGCCGATCGTAAAGAGGATCGCCGCGACGAAGAGGTAATGGCCGAGTGTAATTGGCATTGCCTAAGCCCCCTGCCCCGGCTTGATGTCCACAACGGTCATGGAATCAGCGGTGGTACGCGCGTTCTGGCGACCGATGTTCTGGCGGCGCACGCCGGGCCGGTGGCGCAGGGTCAGCACGATGGCGCCGATCATGGCGACGAGCAGAACCAGCCCTGCGATCTGGAAGTAGTAAATATAGTCTGTGTAAAGGATGCGCCCGAGTGCTTCGGTGTTGGTGATCGTCGTTGGTGTCGGATTGGCCAGCGCGGAAGGCTTGGCTGTATTCAGATTCCAGCGCGCGGCAACGAAGAACGCAATCTCGAACAGCAGCAGCAATCCGGTGCCGGCACCCACCAAAATATATTGTTGCGCGCCCTGCTTCATCTCGGCGAAGTCGACATCCAGCATCATCACCACGAACAGGAACAGGACGGCCACCGCGCCGACATAGACGATGACCAGAATCATCGCGAGGAACTCGGCGCCCAAGAGCACGAAGAGGCCGGCGGCATTGAAGAAGGCCAGGATCAGGAAGAACACCGAATGCACCGGATTGCGCGCCACGACGACCATGAAGGCAGCGGCCAGCATGATCGCGGCGAAGACGTAGAAGGCGATGGCCTGGAGCAGCATCCCGTCCCCTATTGCGCTTTCAGCGCCGCGGCGCCTTCTTCGTCGAGATAGCGTCCGCGCTCCATGATCTCGAGCGCGTATTGCCGGTAGGTCAGACCCAGCGCCTGTGCCTTGCGGGCGCGGCGAACGCCGATCTCCCAATTGGGCGGCGTCCATGCCTTCTTGTGCGCCTGCTTCCAGCAATATTCGACGAACAGCTCGATCGTATCCCAGGCTGGACCGTTGTTGTGACCGAGCCATTCGGACAGTGGCACCACATAGCCTTCGGCCACGAGGTTGGCGTGCTTGCGCGCGCGGTCCGCAGCGGCGAAATAGCTCGACCTCGCCTTGGACGAGGCATAGCCGGCCTTGGCAGCGGCACGCGCCTGGATGTCCGCCAGCGACATCAGCGGCGACCTCGCGCGATGTGGTCCGGAGCGCTCATCGATAGGGCGCATCCAGTTCCAGGTTGCGCGCAATCTCGCGTTCCCAGCGGTCGCCATTCGCGAGCAGGCGATCCTTGTTGTAGTAGAGTTCCTCGCGCGTTTCGGTGGAGTATTCGAAGTTCGGCCCCTCGACGATGGCGTCCACCGGACAGGCTTCCTGGCACAGGCCGCAATAGATGCACTTCACCATGTCGATGTCGTAGCGCGTGGTGCGGCGGCTGCCGTCTTCGCGCGGCTCGGCCTCGATGGTGATCGCCTGGGCCGGGCAGATCGCCTCGCACAGTTTGCAGGCGATGCAGCGCTCCTCGCCATTGGGATAGCGGCGCAGCGCATGTTCCCCGCGGAAACGCGGGCTGAGCGGACCCTTCTCGAACGGATAGTTGATCGTCGTCTTGGGCGCGAAGAAGTAGCGCATCGCCAGGAAGAAGCTGGTGACGAACTCCCAGAAGAAGAGCTGGCGGGCGGTGCGGTCGAGCGTTGCCATGGCCAAATCCTAGAGGTGCGGGCGAACGAAGAGCACCCAGCCCGCCGTCACCACCACCCAGAGCAGCGACGTCGGCAGGAACACTTTCCAGCCGAGCCGCATGAGTTGATCGTAGCGATAGCGCGGCACCATGGCCTTCACCATCGCGAACATGAAAAAGACGAACAGCATCTTGAGCGCGAGCCAGATCACGCCGGGCACGAGCGTAAACGGCGCGACGTTCAGCGGCGGCAGCCAGCCGCCGAAAAACAGGATCGAGCACAGGGCGCACATCAGCAGCACGCTGATATACTCGCCGAGGAAGAAGAGCAGGAACGGCGTCGCCGAATATTCGACGAAGAATCCGGCAACCAGCTCGGATTCCGCCTCGACCAGATCGAAGGGCGGCCGGTTGGTCTCCGCCAACGCCGAGACGAAGAAGATCGGCAGCATGGGAAACAGGATCGAGAAGACGTTCCACCCGGCCAAGGCTAAGATGCCGTGCCACTCCTGCGCACGCACGATGGCCGACAGGTTGAGCGAGCCCGCGAACAGCAGGACCGTGATGATCACGAAGCCGATCGAGACCTCGTAGGACACCATCTGCGCCGCCGCGCGCAGCGCGGAGAGGAACGGATATTTCGAGTTCGACGCCCAGCCCGCCATGATGATGCCGTAGACGCCGAGCGACGAGACCGCGAAGAGATAGAGGATGCCGACATTGATATCGGCAGCGACCCAACCATCGTCGAGCGGCACCACAGCCCAGCCTGCGAAGGCCAGCGTGGCCGTGACCAGCGGCGCCAGGATGAAGATCACCTTATTGGCGCTCGCCGGCACGATGACTTCCTTGAACAGGAACTTGAAGGCATCGGCGATGGTCTGGAGCAATCCGAAGGGCCCGACGACGTTCGGGCCGCGCCTGAGCTGCACCGCCGCCCAGATCTTGCGGTCGAGCAGAATGACGGCGGCAACCAGCAGCAGCATGAGGAATTCGAGCACGCCCAGCACCAGGACCTGGCTGAGCGTCCAGGCCCAGGCATAGGGCAGACCCAGCGTGTTGAAGTAGTGCGTCAGGAGCATCGCCCTACTCCGCCGCCATCTGGGCGGTGCCGGTCACGAATTCGCGGCTGCATTCGGCCATCGTGGTGCTCGCGCGCGCAATCGGATTGGTCAGGTAGTAGTCGGCCATCATGCTGCCGAACGGCTTCAATGTGTCTAGTGGGCCAGCGCTACCGACATCGGGCCAATCCGTCGCGCCGGCGCCGCCATGCGGCACCAGTTCATGGTGGTCGGCGAAGTGCGGCGCGTCGGCAATCATCGCTGCGCGCAACGCGCCGAGTGTGTCATAGGGCAAGCGCTTGCCCAAAACGTCGGACAACGCGCGCAGGATCGCCCAATCCTCTTTCGCCTCGCCGGGTGGGAAGACGGCGCGCTGGGCTGGTTGCACGCGGCCCTCGAAATTGAGGTAGAGCCCTTCCTTTTCGGTATAGGTGGCGCCAGGCAGGACAACGTCGGCATTGTGCGCGCCGGCATCGCCATGGCTGCCCTGATACACGACGAAAGCACGGCCGAAATGAGCGACGTCGCACTCGTCGGCGCCGAGCAGATAGATCAGCTCGATCTCGCCCTTCTGTGCGCCGTCGACGATGCCGGCGACATCGCGGCCGCCTTCTCCCGGCACAAAGCCGAGATCGAGAGCGGCGACGCGCGACGCGGCGGTGTGCAGGACGTTGAAACCGTTCCAGCCGCCCTCGCCTGGTCCACCGGCCGGACCGATCATGCCGGTATCGGCAGCGATCTTCGCCGCGGCCTTCAGAACGGCCGCGCCATCGCCACGCGCGACCGCGCCCGCACCCAGGATGAGCATCGGACGCTTGGCGTCGCGCAGGACGCGCGCGAAATCGTGGCCGCCATTGGCGATCTGCTCCAGCACCTCGACGCCGGCGCCAAGATCCTGGACAGGATAGGTCTGGTTCATCGTCACGCCGATGCCGGCGATCTGGAGATTGCCGTTCGACCACGCCTTGCGGATGCGTGCGTTCAGGACCGGCGCTTCCCAGCGCGGATTGGCGCCGACCAGCAGGATGGCATCCGCGGCTTCGACGCCAGCGATGGTGGTGTTGAACAGATAGCTCTGCCGCGCGCCGCCGAGCTTGGCGCCGTCCTGGCGGCAGTCGATATTCATCACGCCCAGCGACGCCATCAGGTCTTTGAGCGCCTTGATCTCCTCGGCGGCGGCGAGATCGCCGACGATCGCGGCGATCTTGTCGGGCGTAGTGGACGCGACTTTGGCGGCGATGGCCGCGAAAGCCTCGCCCCAGGTCGCGGGCTGAAGCTTGCCGCTCTTGCGGACATAGGGCCGGTCGAGACGCTGGCGCACCAGACCGTCGCAGGCGTGGCGCGCCTTGTCGGAAATCCACTCCTCATTCACGTCCTCGTTGAGGCGCGGCAGCACGCGCATCACCTGCGGTCCGCGCGTGTCGACGACGATATTGCAGCCCTGCGCATCCATCACGTCGACCGAGTCCGTGTGGCGCAACTCCCAGGGGCGCGCGGTGAAGGTGTAAGGCTTCGACGTCAGCGCACCGACCGGGCAGAGATCGACGACGTTACCGGAAAGCTCGCTGGCGAAAGCCTTTTCAAGATAGGTCGTGATCTCCATGTCTTCGCCGCGGCCCGTAGCGCCGATATCGGGCACACCGGCGACCTCGGTCGCGAAGCGAACGCAACGCGTGCACTGGATGCAGCGGGTCATCACCGTCTTGACCAGCGGACCCATATATTTGTCTTCGACGGCGCGTTTGTTCTCGTGGAAGCGGTTGAAGGCGGCGCGGCCATAGCCCATCGCCTGATCCTGCAAATCACACTCGCCGCCCTGGTCGCAGATCGGACAATCGAGCGGATGGTTGATGAGCAGGAATTCCATCACGCCTTCGCGTGCCTTACGGGCGATGTCGGATTTCGTG
>DATEZM010000340.1:0-11146 GCA_035255625.1 Rhizomicrobium sp.
CATGGTCAGATCGTCAGCAATGTGTTCGGCAAGAAGCGCCTGTTCGCGGAGACCGGCGCGCATGCGGTGGACATGGAAAGCCACATCGCCGCGCGGATGGCGGAGTATCACGGCATCCCCTTCGTCGCGCTGCGGACAATCTCGGATGTCTCGACCAAAGGCCTGCCGCCTGCGGCGCTCGAGCCGCTGAGCGAGAACGGCAAGGCCAAGCTGACGCGCGTGCTGGCGTCCGTCGCGTCCGATCCGTCTCAGATTTCCGATCTGATGGCGACTGGGCGCGAAAGTGGCCGCGCCTTTCGCGCGCTACTCCGCAGCCGCAACGCGCTCGGGCTTTTTCTTGGCTGTCCGTATCTCGGCTAGCTTGTTCTCGACATGGGCCGAGAACACGAACTCCGCCGGCCTTTGGTGGGACGTGTCGATATCCGGCTTGAACGGGCCATCCGTCTTCACGCCGCGCACCGCCAGCGGGATCAGCTTGTGCGGATGCCTGATCGAGTCGATCACGGCCGTGCCCTCGAAGCCGCAATGGACCATGCAGTCCTGGCACTTCTCGTACTTGCCGACGCCATACTTGTCCCAATCGGTGCCGTCGATCAGCTCCTTGAAGGTCTTCACATAGCCTTCGCCGAGCAGGTAGCAGGGCTTCTGCCAGCCGAACACGCAGCGCAGTGGCATCGACCACGGCGTGCATTCATAGGTCTGGTTGCCGGCAAGGAAATCGAGGAACAGCGACGACTGGGTGAATTCCCAGTTTTTGCCGCCATTGCCGCGTGAAAGGATATCGCGGAACAGCTTCTTGGTGCGCTCGCGGTTGAGGAAGCTGTCTTGGTCGGGCGCACGCTCATAGGCATAGCCGGGCGAGATGGTGATGCCGTCCAGCCCCATTTCCTTCATCGTGTCGAAGAAGGCCGCGACGCGCTCGGGAATGGCATTGGAGAACAGCGTGCAGTTGATCTGGGTGCGGAAGCCCCTGGACTTGGCGAGCTTGATCGCCTCGATCGCCTTGTCATAGACGCCGTCAAGGCAGACCGAATGGTCGTGCATCGCCTTGTCGCCGTCGAGATGGATCGACCAGGTGAAATTGCCGTGCGGCTTGTACTGGTCGATCTTCTTGGAGAGCAGCAGCGCATTGGTGCACAGGATCACGAACTTGCCGCGATCGAGGAAGCCCTGGACGATCTGCGGCATCTCGCGATGCAGCAGCGGCTCGCCGCCGGCGATGGAGACCGCGGGTGCGCCGCACTCGTCGATCGCCTGCATGCAATCTTCATAAGACAGACGCTGGTTGAGGATGTCATCGGGGTAGTCGATCTTGCCGCAGCCGGCGCAGGCGAGATTGCAGCGGAATAGCGGCTCCAGCATGAGTACGAGCGGATAGCGCTTCTTGCCCGTGAGGTGCTGCTTCATCACATAGGCGCCGATCTTGGCGGCCTGCTGAACGGGAATGCCCACGCTATTCTCCTCGAATCCGTTCCGCCCAAGGCGGGTAAACAAAAACTACGCTGCCGGGGCGCGATCGTTGCGGAGTTCCGCCGGCAGGCGGAACTCGATGTGTTCTTTCTTACCGTCCATGGTCTCGACCTGCACGGGCGAGATGCGCCCCAGCGCGGCGATCACGTCCTCGACGAGCTGCTCGGGTGCCGAAGCGCCGGCGGTCAGGCCGACCGCCTGCTTGCCCTTCACCCATTCCGGCTGGAGCTCGCTGCCATCCGCCAGAAGATAGCTCGGCAGTCCTTCTTCTTTGCCGATCTCGACGAGGCGGTTGGAGTTGGAACTGTTCTTCGCGCCCACAACCAGAATCACGTCGGCAACCTTCGCGAGCTGGCGCACCGCCGTCTGGCGGTTCTGCGTCGCGTAGCAGATGTCGGTGGTCTCCGGCCCGACGATGTCGCTGAAGCGATTCTTGAGCGCCAGGATGATGCTCTTGGTGTCGTCGATCGAAAGCGTGGTTTGGGTAATATAGGCGACCGGCGTGTCGATCGGGATCGTCAGCGCCGCGACGTCGGATTCAGACTGGACTAGAGTCACCGGTGCGCCGACCTGGCCCATCGTTCCCTCGACTTCGGGGTGGCCGGCATGGCCGATCAGAATTAATTGTCGTCCATGTGCGACATAGCGCTTGCCCTGGTTGTGCACCTTGGAGACGAGCGGGCAGGTGGCGTCGAGCACTGGCAGTTTACGCGATTGTGCCGTCTCGACAACGCTGCGCGGCACGCCATGGGCGCTGAACACGGTCACCGCGTTGTCGGGGACTTCGGTGAGCTCCTCGACGAATACCGCGCCCTTGTTTTTTAGCGTGTCGACGACATGCCGGTTGTGCACGATTTCATGGCGGACATAGACGGGCTGGCCATACTTCTCGAGCGCGCGCTCGACGATATCGATGGCGCGCACCACACCGGCGCAGAACCCACGAGGCTGGGCGAGAATGACTCGCATGGGAACTCCTGTACCGGCCCGATGGTGACCCCAAACCGAGGCTATAGCCACCCGATTGATGCGGTGCAACCACAGGGGGGAGATCTCCTCTGGCATTTACCATTTGAGCCATATAGGTGTGCCGCCGCGGCTGATCAATTGTGTTAGGCTGTTGCGCATATCCCTGCCGTCTTTGGGGAATATTGGGCGGCAAAGGACCACGGGGTGTGCATGGAAAACACGTCGCGCGAGGTGCGGAAAGCGCCGGCCCGGCCGTTGGGTTCTGGGCTGCCGCAGGCGCTCGCCACGGCCGCGCGCGCGGTGGACGAGACGCTGGAACGCGTGCTCCCCAAGCCGCACGGCCTGCACGCCCGCGTGCACGAGGCGATGCGCTACGCCACCTTCGCTGGTGGCAAGCGCCTGCGCCCGTTTCTGGTGCTCAATTCCGCTAGGTTGTTCGATGTCGATCCCGCCCAAGCCGCGCGCGTCGGCGCTGCGATCGAAGTCCTCCACACCTATTCGCTGGTGCATGACGATCTGCCGTGTATGGACGACGACGATCTGCGGCGCGGCCGG
This sequence comes from Rhizomicrobium sp., assembly GCA_035255625.1. Taxonomy (GTDB): domain Bacteria; phylum Pseudomonadota; class Alphaproteobacteria; order Micropepsales; family Micropepsaceae; genus Rhizomicrobium. The sequence goes on from DATEZM010000340.1 coordinate 2,995, forward strand.
CCGACGACACACATCGCTTATGACGAAATGACGGCGGTTCTGGCTGGCGATGCGCTGTTGACGCTGGCCTTCGAAATCCTCGCCGATCCCGATACGCATTCCTCCGCCGAAGTGCGCAGCGCGCTCGTGCTCAGGCTTGCGGAAGCGGCGGGCGCGAACGGCATGATCGGCGGACAGATGATCGACATGCAGGCGGTGCAGAACACGTTCGGCGCCGACGATGTGGTCCTGCTGCAGCGGCTCAAGACCGGTCAGCTGTTCGAATTCTCCTGCGAGGCCGGCGCCATCCTCGGCCAGGCGACTGCGGAGCATCGCGACCGGCTGCGCGCCTTCGCCCGCGACATGGGATTGGTGTTCCAGATCACCGACGACCTTCTCGACGTGACCTCGACGGCTGAAAAGACCGGCAAGGCCGTGGGCAAGGACACGGATCAAGGCAAGGCCACGCTCGTTTCCCTATTGGGCGTCGATGGCGCTCGCGCGGAGGCCGAAAAACTCGCCCGCCGCGCTGCCGCCACGCTCGCTCCTTACGGCAATGCCGCGCCGGAACTCGCGGAACTGCCGCTCTTCCTCCTGGACCGAGAGTCCTGATGCCAGTCACTTTGAGCACGCCTCTTCTCGACACGATCCAATACCCGGCCGATCTGCGCCGGCTCGATAGGGCGCAGCTGCGCGCTCTGGCGGACGAATTGCGTGCCGAGCTGATCGACGCAGTGTCGGTCTCCGGCGGCCATTTCGGCGCGGGACTCGGTGTCGTCGAACTGACGATCGCGCTGCATTATGTGTTCGACACGCCGAACGACCGCATCGTGTGGGACGTCGGCCACCAGGCCTATCCGCACAAGATTCTCACCGGGCGGCGCGACCGCATCCGCTCGATCCGTAAGGGTGGCGGACTTTCCGGGTTCACGCGCCGAAGCGAGAGCGCGTACGATCCGTTCGGCGCGGCGCATTCCTCGACCTCGGTCTCCGCCGGCCTCGGCATGGCGATCGGGCGCGATCTGCTGGGCAAGGACAATCACGTCATCGCGGTAATCGGCGACGGCGCGATGAGTGCCGGCATGGCCTATGAGGCGATCAACAATGCGGGCCATCTCGGCAGCCGCCTTCTCGTCGTGCTCAACGACAACAACATGTCCATCGCGCCTGCCACCGGCGCCCTCAACAAACATCTGAATACGCTGACCGCGACGAAGTCGGGCGAAAACACGATGTTCCAGAAGCTCGGCATGCACCACATCGGCCCGGTCGACGGCCATGACGTGATGGCGCTTGTCGAAGCGCTCGAGAGGATCCGCGACGGTGCCGCCGAGCCGGTGCTGCTCCACATTGTCACGAGCAAGGGCAAGGGCTATGCGCCGGCGGAGAATTCGCCTGACCGCGGCCATGCCAACACCGGCTTCGACGCCGCCACCGGCGCGCTGAAAAAGAGCGTATCGAAAGCGCCGAGCTATACGAGCGTCTTCGCCAAAGCGCTGATCGCGGAAGCCAAGGTCGATCCGAAGATCGTCGCAATCACCGCCGCAATGCCGTCGGGCACGGGCCTCGACGTCTTCGGCGAGAAGTTCCCTGATCGCACCTTCGACGTCGGCATCGCCGAGCAGCACGCAGTGACATTTGCCGCCGGTCTCGCGAGCGAGGGGCTCAAGCCCTTCGCGGTGATCTATTCGACCTTCTTGCAGCGCGCCTATGACCAGGTGGTGCACGATGTCGCGATCCAGAACCTGCCGGTGCGCTTCGCGATGGACCGCGCCGGGCTTGTCGGCGCCGACGGTGCGACACATGCCGGCTCCTTCGATCTCGCCTATCTCTGCTGCCTGCCGAATTTCACGGTCATGGCGGCGGCCGATGAGGCGGAGCTGATGCACATGGTGGCGACCGCAGCGGCACATGACGAGGGCCCGATCGCGCTGCGCTATCCGCGCGGTGAAGGGACCGGCGTGGGGCTGCCCGAACGCGGCACACCGCTCGCCATCGGTAAGGGCCGCATCATGCGCGAAGGCAAGGAGGTCGCGATCCTGTCGCTTGGCACCCGCCTCGGCGCGGCGCTTGCCGCGGCCAACATGCTGGCGGCGCGAGGGATTTCGTGCACCGTCGCCGATGCGCGTTTCGCTAAACCACTCGACAAGGATCTCGTGCGCCGGCTGGCGCGCCATCACGGCATGCTGGTCACGGTGGAAGAAGGTTCGACCGGCGGCTTCGGCGCGCAGGTGCTGCACCTCATCGCCAATGAAGGTCTGTTGCGTCCCGGTTTCGATGTCCGCACCATGACGCTGCCCGACATTTTCCAGGAACATGACAGCCCGGACAAACAGTACGAGACCGCCGGCCTCGCTGCGGGTGATATCGTGCGGGTGGTATCGGCCCATTTTGTCGCCAAGGCGCAGGCACGCGGCTAATTTTCGTCCGATTGCGCGGCGACGCTGACGTATGCAGAAATCGGAACTATTCTTGGCCGCGCCGGTTGAAAGTCGGCGGCCAGTTCCGCCGCGAGAATGGAGATCGCCATGAAATTTGCACTCGCTCGCATAGTCACGTTCGCCGCGCTTGCCTTCGTCGCCGCGACGCCGCTCGCCCGGGCGCAGGCGCCGGACCCCGCCGTTGCGACGGTGCAGGGTTTCTACGACACGCTTCTGGAGTCGATGAAGGGCGGCAAGTCGCTCGGCATCCAGGGCCGCTACAACAAGCTCAAGCCCGCGATCGAGCAGGCCTTCGAACTCACCACCATGATCAAATACGCCGTCGGCCCGGCCTGGGATACGGCCTCCGCCGCCGACCAGCGCGCCCTCTCCGACTCATTCGAACATATGACGGTCGCGCAATATGCCGGCAATTTCGACTCCTATGACGGCGAGAAATTCGTCGTCGATCCGAAAGTCGATATCCGCGGCACCGATCATTACGTCACCAGCCGGCTGGTGACCAAGGACCAGACGGTTGTCTTCATTTACCGGATGCGGCAGTTCGGTTCGAACTGGAAGATCATCGACGTGCTGCTTGACGGCTCGATCAGCCAGCTTTCGGTCTACCGCTCCGACTACGCTGCCACGATCAAGGCAGGCGGCGCGGCTGCACTGGTGAAGAAGATCGACGCGGTCGCCGACAAGGCGATGAAGAGCTAAACCGCTTTCGGCGGCGGCCCCATCAGGGCCGGCTGGAAGAACAGCATCGTCGCCACCGTCCAAGCGAGCGAGATCATCAGCAGTTCGCCCATGCTGGCCGTACCCGGATGGCTCGACAACCACAGGCTGCCGAAGCCGGACGCCGTCGTTGCGGCACTGTAGACCACCGCGCGCGTCAGGCTCGATTGCAGCAGGTTCGTCTGTCCCGCCCGCCACGCCATTACGAAATAGATGTTGAACGCCACACCGATGCCGAACAGCAGCGGTAGGGCGATCACATTGGCGAAATTGAGATCGAGCCGGATCGCCACCGCCGTTCCGATGGTCAGAAGTCCCGTCAGCAGAAGCGGGATGATGGTCAAGAGCACGTCACGCACCCGCCGCAGCACCAGCAGCAGCAGAACGGTGATCACGGCGAAGGACAGCACACCCGCCTGGATGAAGGCATTCACGATCGTGGTGCCCGACTCGCGGATCGAAATCGGCGCGCCGGTCGCGTCCGGCACGACTTTGAGCACCGCCTTGGAGAAGGCGTTGAGCGCTTGGTTGCTGCCGCTGGTATCGGATGGGAATACCTGGATGCGTGCTGTGCCGTTCTTGGCGGTCCAGTCCTGCACCATGTCCGGCGGCATGGTCTGCAGTGACACCGGTGAGGCCTGAAGCGAGGCGCTCATCTGCGCCAGCAGCGTCGTCAGCCCCGGAACCAGCGCGGCCGTCGCGCGGGCGCGCAAATCCGGGCTCCCCGCCGCAAGTTTGTCGAGCGTCGCGGCAAGTGTCGCTGTTTCCCTCGCCGCCGGAGTGTCGTTGCCCTTGGCCGCGGCGCGCAGGGCGTCAGCCGTGTCACGCAGGCTCGCGACAATTTCGGCATCGCTGGGCGCAGGCTTCACGTTGAACGGGTTGATCACCGGATCGAGCGAGAAGTTCGCGTCGCTGATCAGCTTCAGCTTGGCTGGCTGATCGTCCGGCACGAAATCGGCAAGCGTGACCGCCTGGCCGACTTCTTTCATCTGGGACAGCTTCGCCGCCATCGCTTTCGCAGCATCGAGATTCGGCGTGAGCACATCGATGGTGTTGGGCGAGGTCTGCGGATCCTTGGTCAGATCGAGGATGGTCGAGACCGATTCGGTCTTGGCGCTGCGCAGGTCGAGCGGATTGAAGTCGAAGCGGACCAGCGAGGTGAGAAGCAGCGCGACGGCGCCCGCGAGAAGCGCCAGGCTCAACACCTGCCGCCGGTTCTTGACCATGATCCGGTCTATCGGCGCCATGAAACGGAAGCCGACCCCCTCGCTTTCGCCCGAAGGTCTGACGATCATAAGGAGTGCGGGCAACAGCGTGATGCAGAGCACGAACGCCACGATCATGCCGATGCCGGCGACGAGCCCCAGCTCGGCGACGCCGACATACGAGGTTGGCAGGAACGAGAAGAACCCAGCCGCGGTTGCCGCGGCGGCCAGCGCCAGCGGCTTGCCGACGCTGCGCCCGGCGCGGACCAATGCCTTCCTCAGGTCGTGGGCGATGAAGCGTTCCTGGCGGTAGCGCACGCAGAACTGGATGCCGAAGTCGACGCCCAACCCAACGAACAAGGCGACGAAGGCAATCGAGATGATGTTGAACACATGGGCGATGTAGAGCCCCGCTGCCATCGTGATCGCAAGCCCGATGGTCAGCGTGAGCAGGATGCTGAAGATGATCTTGAACGAGCGCACCGCGAGCCACAGCGTCAGCGTCACCGCCGCCATCATCGCGATTCCCATCAGCGCGGCGCGCTCGGCCAGCGTGGCGAATTCCTCGTCCGACAGCGGCACCGGCCCGGTCAGGCGAACACGCACGCCGCTATCCTGTGTGAGATGGAGCGATCGCGCAGTGGCGCGGATCGCCTCGCTCGCGTCGGCGCCGGGCTGAAGCGCGGTGAAGTCAAGCTTGGGCTGCACCTCGATGAAGCGCCGCGTGTCGCGGGTCTGTGCCGGCGCGCCTGTCACCAAGGCCCGCCAGGAGAGCCACGCCTTGTGGCCATCGGTGACCTGCGCCAGCGTTTCGCCGAAGGCGTGGATCGGACGTTGCAGGTCCGCCAACGTCGCCTGACCATGGGCCACGCCCTGAAGCGCCGCCTGCAGGCTCGCCATGATGCCGCGCAATGAGGGGTCGGCCGCCATCGGGCCCAGGAACGGCGCCGCGGCGATCATCTGCCCGGTGTTCGATCTCACCTCGTCGAGGGAGAGGAACAGCAAGCCGTTCTTGTTGAAGAAGTCGCCGCCGTCGGGCCGGCGCACATGTTCAAACTGTTTCGTCTGACCGGCCAGCGCATCGCTCAAGGCCTGCGTTCCGGCCTCGGCGAGTTCGGGCGTCTGGCCGTCCACCACGACCAGGATCAAGTTCACCTGCTGAGGGAACAGACTGTCGAAATGGATCTCGCGCTTGCGCCAGTCGACGTCGGGGGAGATCAGCTTGGTCGAATCCGTGTCGATCTTGAAATGCGCGGCAGTGTACAACGCGCCAGCGATGCCAAGTGCGACCGACACAACGGCAACGAGACTGGGCACGCGGCAGCACACCGCGACGAGGCGCTCGGTCAGGGACATGAGTGGGCTTGTAGCGGAGCCTCAGAAGTCCGGCAAACCCTTGACGTCGGGAACACCGTTCCTGATTTCGGCGTCGCGGGATTGGCGATAAAGGCTCCTGGTGGAGGCATAGAGGTCGATGGAGGAGCGCTGGATCTCGCGCAGATCGTCGACGCTCTGGGCCCGCGCATCGACGAAGGCGAGTGCGCTCCTGCCCCAGGAATAGTAGAACTTGTGCCGCCAAGTCACATAGCCGAGCGGGTCGAAATAGTGATCGACGAAGCTGCCGCCGATGTCGCGCGGTGTGGCGGGACCGAGCAGCGGCAGCACCAGATAGGGACCCTCGCCGACGCCGTACCAGCCCATGGTCTGGCCGAAATCCTCTTCGTGATAGGCCATGCCCCAGCCGGTCGCGACATCGAACACACCGACACCGCCCAGCGTCGTATTGACCGCGAAGCGCCCGATCGCCTCGCCGCCCCTGTCGAAATTGCCCTGCAGCATGTCGTTCACGAAGGTGACAGGCAGGTGCAGATTGGTCAGGAAGTAATGCAGATGTTCGCGGACCGGCGCCGGCGTGGCGCTCCGGTAGTAGGTGGCGACCGGCAGGGCGACGCGGTTGTCGAGTTTCTGGTTGAGCGCGAAGATCTCGCGATTCATCGGCTCGAACGGGTCGTTCTGCTGGACTGCATCCGGAGTGGTGGAGCAGGCCCCGAGACCGGCGCACAGCGCCAGCGCCGCCGCTAGACTCCTATACCGCACGTTCCCCCCGCACCAATCGGCCGATGGCCGGATTTACCAAGCTTACAGCGACCTTTTGCGAGCCGTCCACACCCGGCTCATCTGGCTCTTGTGGGTAGCTGACTCACATCACCGCCCCGATCTGCCACGGAACGAATTCCATCCCGCCATAGCCCAACGCCTCGCTGCGGCTCGGCGTTCCCGAAGCGACCGCGAGCAGTCGGTCGAGGATCTCCGCACCCTTCTCCTCCATCGATGCCTGGCCGGAGGCGATCGGACCGCAATCGATGTCGATGTCATCTTTCATGCGCTCGTAGATCGCGCTGTTGGAGGAGAGCTTGATCGACGGCGAGGGCTTGCAACCATAGGCGGAGCCACGCCCGGTCGTAAACGCGATCATCGTGGCGCCCGAGGCGACCTGGCCGGTTGCGCTGCAGGGGTCGAAGCCGGGCGAATCCATGAATACCAGACCGCGGGAGCGCAGCGGCGCGGCATACTCGATCACGTCGTTCAACGGCGAGGTGCCCGACTTCGCAACCGCACCCAGCGACTTCTCCAGAATGGTCGTCAGCCCGCCGGCCTTGTTGCCGGGCGAGGGATTGTTGTTCATCTCCATGTCGTGGATTTTTGTGTAGTGCTCCCACCAGTCGAGGCGCGCGCGCAGCTTCGCCGACACTTCCGGCGCAGTCGCGCGGGCATAGAGCAGATGCTCGGCGCCATAGATCTCGGGTGTCTCCGACAGGATGACGGTCGCGCCGAGTGCCACGAGCCGGTCCGATGCATTGCCGAGGGCGGGGTTGGAGGTGACGCCCGACCAGGCATCCGATCCGCCGCATTGCAGGCCGAGCACCAATTCGCTCGCCGGCACTTCCGTGCGCCGCGACGCGTTGAGCTTTGGAAGGATCGCTGCCAGCTGCTCGAGGCCCTGGTCGATGGCGCGGCGCGTGCCGCCGACGTCCTGGATGGTAAAGGCCTGGAAGGCGTCGCCGTCTTTAAGTCCGTAGTCGGCCTTCAGCCGGTCGATCTGGATCACCTCGCAGCCGAGCCCGACCAGCAGGATAGCGCCGAAATTCGGATTGGCGGCCGTGCCCCACAACGTGCGGCGCAGAATGTCGAAGCCTTCGCCTGATCCCGCCATGCCGCAGCCGCTCGCATGGGTGATCGGCACAATGCCGTCGACATGATCGAGGCCGTTCAGCAATCCGCGCCGCTCGGCAGCCTCGGCGATGTGGCGCGCCACGGTGGCCGAGCAGTTCACGCTCGTCAGCACGCCGACATAGTTGCGCACGCCGACGCGGCCGTCCTTGCGGCGATAGCCCATGAAGGTGCGCGGAGGTTCGCTACGATGCCAGGCCTGAGCGCGCTCGGCTGCGGCGCGCTGATCGGACACGGCGAGATTGTGGACGTGAACATGGGCGCCGGCCGGAATCGCGACCGTCGCGACGCCGATCACCTGGCCGTATTTGCGCACCGCCTCGCCGGCTCGGATGTCGGATGTCGCGATCTTGTGGCCGGAGGGAATGGTTTCGCGCGCCGTGATCGCTTCGCCGGCGACAGCTGTTCCCGAAGCGATGCGCCCCACCGCGACAAAGACGTTGTCGTCTGCGTGCAGACGTACCGTTACGGCATCCTTGACGAGAACCACGCCGGTTCCTTCACGCTTGCGGGACGTGGGCAGAGTCTTACTATCCGTGGCGGCGCGAGGCCAGAGAGCCGGGAAACCGGCGAGGA